>NZ_JARUJP010000004.1:0-221261 GCF_033659955.1 Clostridium tanneri | reverse complement strand
ATATTTTGGGTAAGTTTTGCCGTATCTCTCTTTATATCTATGCTGATTGATTAAGTTCTCTTGTTTCTTTTTTCGCCATAAAGGATTTAAACATAGTAAAGGATGTGTATAATACAACACAAACTACTAGCCATTTTAATGTGTTAAGCGGTAAAGTCTTAACAAGATAAGCGGCTATTAAAACTCCTATAGGACCACATATATTAATAGCAGTAGAAGTTTTAGTAGAATGAGTTTCTGACTTTATGAATTTAAAGGATGCAAATGGTAGTAATAAAGCCCCAGATCCCATCATTATAGGGAAGGCAATCTTAGGATCCATTCCAAGTGCAAATATTAATGCCATACATGGGGCATATAAACCAACTCCCAGAGTATTAAGACCACCAAAAATAAAGTTACCAACCATTCCTATCACAAGTTTTGTTCCTGTAAGTCCAATAGCGTTACCACCAACAGGGAAAAGATTTAGTAGGCCCGCAACCATTAAAAATGCTATGGCAATTAAAGCGATACCCATGGATGCTTGTACAGCTTTTTCATTAAGTTTAGATATAATTCCTGCACCTACTAAAGCACCGGCAATTGCGGCAAGAATCATACATATAAGTGTAACAGGCTCAACCTCTACCACTGTTAGAAAAATAAGTGCTTCTACAATAGTAGGGATTGTAGCTCCTACATTAAGGGTACCAGGAATTTTTTTATCATCTACAAGTTTTAAGTTTTTAAAGAGAGATGTTTCAATAGCGAAACTTCCAACGCCTAAGGTGTCAAAAAAGTTTGCAATAATCCCAATAATTCCTGAAATTAGAAAGCTTCCTTTCTCAAGAGTTCCTTCTTTAGACTTTCTAATATAGTCTCTGGCAAGGGTTACTGTAAAAATAATTCCGATAATTAAGGTAATACCTAGTAAAATTTTTAGCATAAATAGTCATCCTTTCAAGTGTTTTGTTATTTTAATAACAATGCTATTTTATAGGACATATTAAAGTTTTACAACAATTATTGGAAGATAAAATGTATAAGCAATCTAGTATTGAAAAAAGTTATGCATCATTCAGAAAAGTGACCATAAAGCTTCTTTTTAAAATTCAACAATGTTTACTTATAATGCTTGATTATTATTGATTTATGAGATATACTTACCTAGGTAACAATTACTTAAGTAAGTATATGAAGGAGGCGTACAATTGATAATATACGGCCATAAAATAAACCAATTAGCTCGAAGCTTTACTAAGAAATTAAATGAAAAAATTAATCCCCTTGGGTTACATAGTTCACAATGGGCGATTGTATTATATTTACATGAAAGAAAACAATGCACACAAATCCAGCTCAGTCGATACCTAAATGTAGAAGCACCAACTATTACTAGGACGTTAATTAGGATGGAAAAGAGTGGATTAGTAATTCGTGAAGAGGGAGTTGATAAGAGAGAAAAACACATAAAACTAACGGAAAAAGCTTCTGGGATGTTTGGAATATGGAAGGAAGTTGAAAATGATATACAAGCAGAGTCTATAGATGGCATTGATACAAATGAACTAGAGGTCTTTAACAGGGTTTTGGAAAAGATGATGAAAAATTTAGATTAGGAGTGACAAAATGGTAGAAAAAAATGCAGCAAATTTTACTTTCAGATTAATACTATTCGTACTAGGAATATTTATTTTGGCATTAGGAGTTTCTGCTGTAATCAAAGCAAACTTAGGTGTTCCCACCTGGGATGTTTTGCATATTGGTTTAAACAGATTAGTTAATTTATCTATAGGAAGATGGATTCAAATAGTAGGAATTATTATGGTTTTAATGACAGCTTATTTTGAAAAGGAAAGACCAGCTATTTGGAGCATATTAAATATAGTATTAGTTGGATTTTTTGTAAATAGTATCTTGGGTTTAAATCTAATCCCTTCCTTCACAGGAGTAGTACAAAGGACAGTATTACTAGTATTAGGGACTATATTAATGGGAACTGGTTCTGGAATGTATGTATCTTCTAAAATAGGGGCAGGTCCAAGAGATGGTATGACTTTATTTATATCTAAAAAGTTTTCTATTTCTGTCAGGTTATCAAGAACTCTACTTGAGATAATGGCTTTAGCAGTTGGATGGTTCATAGGAGGGCCTGTTGCACTTGGAACATTTATTACAATTTTCTTTATTGGGCCTGTTATGCAAACTTCATTGAGGTTTTGGACAAGGCAATTAGCAAGAATTTAAATTTTTATTATATTTCTAATGGTAAAAGACCAAGAGCATAAAGCCTTGGTCCTTTTGTCTAGTTACTAATATTTCATTTTAACTAAAGTTATTTTTGGCCACAAATATTATAAATATAAAGGATAGGAAAAAACCTAAGCCAATTATAATAAAGTTCTTAATTACAAATAAGTTGGAAGGTATTAAAGTATTAAGTATAGCTAGTACAAAATATAAAAGAATAGCTAAAAGGACGTATATCATAATTTCATAGGCAGTAATATTTATGTTGAATATTTTTTTTATCTCATGCATGTTTAATAGTAGCAATGCAAAAGAGGTTATTATTAAGGTTATTCCATATCCATAAATATTTATCCAGGAAATTCCTGTGAGTATAAATAAAAGTATAAGCTCAAATATAGAAACAATTACTGAATTTCGTAGGATAACACTTTGTTTTCCAAGACCATTAAGTATACCAAAAGTAGTGGCAGATACGAAAGTAATAGGGGCTGCTAAGGCAGAAAACTTTATATAAGAGCCTAAATCAGTTCTATTATAGAATAACTGACCTAGGGAATCCGGGATACTGAGACAAATTATCATTGTAGCAACTCCTAGTAAAAAGGCAATTTTAATAACCTGAAGTATTCTCGTTTCTGCTTCCCAATAATTTTTTTTACTTAGCTTTTCTGAAAGATCTGGTATAAGCACTGTGGATATAGAGTTAACTATAATCATAGGAAAGAAAATTATAGTTAAAGACATTCCTTTGAATTTTCCTATCATAGATAAAGCAACACTATATTCTATACCAGAGCTTACTAGTCTTCTTGGAACTATTAAAGCAGATACCGTTGATAAAGCGGTAGATAAAAATCCATTTAAGCAAAGAGGAAAGGATATAATTAATATGTTAAATAGCAATTGAAGCCTGTCCTCTGGAGCGGAAAAAACAAAACGATAGCTTCTTTGTTTAACCTTAAAGTAAAAGTAAAGCAGAATAAAACTAGATAATTCCCCTATGGCTAGAGTTATATAGGCGGCAGTTACTGTGCTTTTTACACCTTTTAGTGCAAAAACGTTTATAATTGTCACGATAAATATTATTCTCAGCAGTTTTTCCAATATATCTATAAAAGCTGGAATTTTAATATTAGAGGTACCATAAAAATACCCTTTTAAAACAGAAGAAAGAGCTATAAAAATCATAGCAGGACACATAACCTGTATGGCGTGTAAAGTTCTAGTGTCCTTAATTATATAGTTACTTATAAAAGAAGCATTAACAAAGACAAAGGATACAACAATCAAAGACCATACAGAATCAAATAGCAGAGATATATCTATAGACCTATTTAAATTTCTAAAATCATCCTTTGCGAAATAAATTGCAGCTATGGTTGAAATAGCTGTAACCATTCCGCCAGAAATAAGACATATAAACAAGTCATATATAGGCATTACTAAGCCATATAGTCCCATACCCTCTGCACCTAATTCACGGGACAGTATTATAGAAAATATAAACCCAAAAACCCCGGTAATTAGATTAGAAGAAATTAATAAAAGTGAATTTTTCAAAAACCTGTCTCTTCTCATATAAAAACTCCTATGTATTTTATTTTTGTTTAAAATGTTCCCAACTCTAAATATCAGTAGTTTATATAGTGGGATTTATTTCATATGTTATAAATAAAGATTTAGAGGATGGAATTTAAGAGTTATAGAAAACTACTAATTTATTTTCTAATAATAATAACTATGTTAATAGTTTTTATTATATTCTTTATATCTGTATCATTTATTTAAGTGACTGTGGAAATTGAGAATTTTAACTGTAACCTGACTATATAGGCAAGTACTAGGAATATGGTACTCTATGAATATTTTTCAATTCTTTAGAGAAAACTTATCTTGAAAATGTAAGTATTGGAGGTAAAATAATGAGTGAAACCATATTAGAAAGAACAGAAGGGCGAGTAAGTTACCACGATTCTGTAGAGGAAATGCTGAAAAGAATAAGAGAGGATGGAATGTCAAATGCATTCGATAGATGGGCACTGCAAGAAAAAATCAGATGTAAATTTTGTCTTCAAGGTTTAAGTTGTCAATTATGCTCACAAGGTCCTTGCAGAATTAGTGAAAAAACTGGCCAAGAAAAAGGTGTCTGTGGAATAGGACCAGATGCCATGGCAATAAGAAATCTAGTATTGAAAAATGTTATGGGTGCAGGTACATATAGCCATCATGCCTATGAGGCTTTTAGAACATTGAAGGCTACAGGAGAAGGAAAAACACCATTTAAAATTAAGGATGAAAATAAACTTAGATGGATGTGTGAGAAGTTAGGAATTAATACAAACCAAGATGTAAATAAAATGGCTATTCAGCTTGCAGATGTTTTAGAAGAACAAATGAGAGTTGATTCAGAGGATAAAAATCTAATGGTAGAGGCCTTTGCACCAAGAAAAAGAAAACAGGTTTGGAGAGATTTAAACTTATATCCAGCGGGAGTTTTACATGAAGAACAAAATTGTGTAGCAAGCTGTTTGACAAATGTAGATGGAAATCACGTGTCTTTGGCAGCTAAGGCATTAAAATTAGGTTTAGCTACTATATATAATGCTCAAATTGGACTTGAGATGGCTCAAGATATTTTATTTGGAACTCCAATGCCACATGAAGTAAACGTTGACTTAGGCATTATGGACCCGGACTATGTAAATATAGTATTTAATGGTCATCAACCATGGGCTGGAGCTGCAATGATAGAAAAGGCACGAAAAGCTGAAATTCAAGAAAAAGCAAAGGCAGCTGGTGCTAAGGGACTTCGCGTAGTAGGGTCTATAGAAACTGGTCAAGAGTTACTTCAAAGATTTGACGTAGATGACGTTTTCGTAGGATTAATGGGAAACTGGTTAACTATAGAGCCATTGCTTGCCACTGGTACAGTAGACGTTATGGCTATGGAAGAAAACTGTTCACCTCCTGCAATAGACCATTATGCTGAAAAGTATCAGGTAACATTAGTAGCAATAAGCACTATTATAGACATACCAGGACTGCAACATAAAATTCCATATCATCCTGATAAGGTAGATGAAATGGTAAATGAACTTATTAACTTTGGAATAGAAAACTTTAAAAAACGTAAAGATAAAAAAATTGAATCAATGGTTCCTAAAATAACACAAAAGGCAATTGCAGGCTTTTCTACAGAGGCAGTGCTTCAAGCCTTAGGAAACAAACTAGATCCATTAGTAGATGTAATCTCAGCAGGAAAAATTAAAGGGGTAGTAGCTTTGGCTAACTGTTCTACATTAAGAAACGGTCCTCAAGACTGGAACACAGTTAACCTTACAAAGGAACTGATAAAGAGAAATATACTAGTAGTAGCGGGAGGTTGTGGAAACCATGCCCTTGAGGTAGCTGGCCTCTGCAGTTTAGAAGCAGCAGATATAGCAGGAGATGGATTAAAAGAAGTTTGCAATTTATTAAAAATTCCTCCAGTATTAAGTTTTGGAACTTGTACTGATACAGGAAGAATATCTATGCTTGTTACTGCTCTTGCAGACCATTTAGACGTAGATATACCTCAGTTACCGATAGCTGTAACTGCACCGGAATGGATGGAGCAAAAAGCTACTATAGATGGCGTATTTGCTGTAGCCTATGGTGCTTACACTCACCTGTCTCCAACCCCATTTTTAACAGGAGCTCCTAAAGCTGTAAAACTTCTTACTGAAGACGTTGAAGGAATGACAGGTGGTAAAATAGCTCTTGGTGATGATCCTGTTGAGGTTGCTAATAACATAGAGGCACATATTAATGAAAAGAGAAAAGGATTAGGTTTAAGCTAAATAAAAAAGCACTAGTAGATATTATCAAGATTGAATAATACTTACTAGTGCTTTTATTATGCTAAGTAAGTCTATATAAACTATTTTTTTAATACGGCTCCAGTACTAGCTGAAGTAACAAGTTTACTATAACGATAAAGATAAGTACCTTCCTCTGCTTTACAAGGTGGTTGTGTCCAATTAGCTAAACGGCTATTTATCTCTTCTTCAGAGAGTTCTACCTTTAAAACCCTGCTTGGTAAGTCTATCTGTATCATATCACCATTTTCTAGTATTGCAATAGGTCCTCCTTCGGAAGCTTCCGGAGAGACATGACCAATACAGGGGCCTCTTGTGCCTCCGGAGAAACGTCCATCAGTAATTAAAGCTACAGATTTTTGGAGACCCATTCCAATAATTGCGGCAGTGGGACTTAACATTTCTCTCATGCCAGGACAACCTTTAGGACCTTCATATCTAATTACCACAACATCACCAGCCTTTATTTCTCTTTTTATAATTGCTTCAAAGGCTTCTTCTTCTGAATCAAATACCCTAGCAGGGCCTCTATGATGAAACATTTCTGGCTCTACACCGGATTGCTTAATAACTGCTCCATCAGGAGCCAAGTTGCCATTTAATATTGCAATACCTCCTTCGCTGTAATAAGGATTATCTAAAGGTCTAATTACAGAGCTGTTAAGTATCTTTGTGTCTTTTATATTTTCCCCTAAAGTTTTTCCTGTGACAGTGATGGTGTCAGTAGAAATCAGGTCACCTTCTGCGAGCACTTTTAGTATTGCAGAAATGCCACCAGCTTCATTTAGGTCTTCAATGCTGTGCATACCGGAAGGGCTCAATTTTGCTATATTTGGTACTTTTCTACTTATTAAATCAAAGTGCTCTAAGTTTAGTTCAACTTTGGCTTCAGCTGCAATAGCTAAGAGGTGAAGAGTAGTATTACTTGAACCACCAATAGCCATATCTACAGCTACTGCATTTTTGAAAGCTTTTAGCGTAAGAATATCTCTAGGACGAATATTATTTTTAACAAGCTCCACTATTTTCATACCAGCTTTTTTTGCAAGCTGTCTTCTCTTTCCGTAAGGGGCTGGGATAGTTCCATTGCCAGGAAGAGCCATTCCTAAAGCTTCTGCTAAGCAATTCATAGTATTAGCAGTAAACATGCCGGAGCAGCTTCCGCAAGTAGGACAAGAATTTTCTTCGATTTCTACCAGTTCTTCTTCGGCTATTTTGCCTTCAGCGTAAGCACCTACTGCTTCGAAGGCACCATGTACTAAATCTATAACTTTTCCATTATGTTTACCAGTAAGCATTGGGCCACCACTTATATAGATAGCTGGAATATTAAGTCTTGCAGCGGCCATTAACATTCCAGGTACAGTTTTGTCACAATTTCCAACTAAAACAAGAGCATCAAATTTATGGGCCATTGCCATGACTTCTATAGAATCTGCAATTAGTTCTCTGCTAGAAAGAGGATATTTCATGCCACTATGATTCATTGAAATTCCATCACAAATGCCTATACAGGGAAACTCAATAGGAGTTCCTCCGCTGGCACTAATCCCTAATTTTACAGACTGAACTATTTCATTTAAGTGAAAATGGCCAGGAACTATTTCGTTATGTGAATTTACAACTGCAACTAGAGGCTTTTCTAAATCTTCAGGCAAATACCCCATGGCATATAGTAAGGAACGGTGAGGTGCACGAGCTACTCCTTCTGTTATTTCTTTACTTCTATAGTTTGTTTTTGACATTATAATACCCCCAATTCAGAATATTAGATTTTTACGAAAACAAAAAACAGATCTCTCCCAATAATGGGGCGAAATCTGCTCGCGGTACCACCCAAATTTATTAGCTAAACAATACCATGAAAATAGACTAAATTTCCATATTGCCTAACATTATACTTGATTAAGATAACGGCTTACACCGGCGCGGCTTACTAGCTAGTTCAGCTTGCAACTCTAGGATGATTTTCAACAGACTTAGCTTATGGGTTTTCACCTAGTCCCACTCTCTTTAAAGCATAGGTATGTTTACTCTTTCCTGTCATAGTTTTTAGTATTTGCTCCTAAATATACTATAGTTTCTGAACACTGTCAATTAAAAATGATAAAATATTCAGTAATATAATATATAGAAAATTGAAATTTAGAATTTATAAAAAATCATAAAGTGAATGATAAAAAGTTTTTAGTAAAATCATCATATTGTAAACGTTTAATTAAGTTTTCTTGAAATAAAAAAGTAATATTCAATAAAAGGCTTTAATATTATGTATTATAGCAAAAAAATAGGATTAACTTTGCTGAAATTACAGTTTTGCAAGAATTAATAGACTAAAAAATGTAAGAGAATAAATGAAAAAATATATTGACAAATGAAATTTTAAATATTATTATCGTCACATAACTATTTGATTCTAATTTCCATTCATCAATAAAAAGTGGAAGAATTTTAATCTATAAAATATTTTTTAAAATTTAAAAATAACTCTTGACATTAAATTTAAAAAGGTGTAAATTAATAACAATACTTGAATGATTATACAAATCTATATTTAAAAACTGTGATAGGGAAGAGTAAATAGTGAAAGGTTTTACAGAGAGTGAGGCTAGGTGAAAGCTCACAAACTAGAGGCTATTGAAAATCACCCTTAAGTTGTAAGCTGAACTGTAGTAAGCTGTGCCGGCGAAAGTCGTTATTTAGTTAAGTAAAAATTTGGGTGGTACCGCGAACAAACTCTCGCCCCATGGTGGGCAAGGGTTTGTTTTTTTTATACCTATTTTTAAAATTGATTAGTATATTAATTCAAAAGTAGTTATAGTTATGCAAAACAAAGGAGATGGTAGTGTGAAGAATAAATTTGCTAATAGAATGAATGTTGGAGCATCAAGGGAAAGTGATGAAATTATAGCTATGATAATGAAGCTTACTGAAATGCCTGAAGTAATATCTTTTGCAGGAGGCTTACCAGACGGGGAACTTTTTCCTATTGAAGAAATGAAAAAAGTAACTAAAGAAGTACTAGAAAGTGATGGAAGAAATGCTCTTCAGTACAGTACTACACAAGGAATAAGAGAACTGAGGGAAGTTATTGCAGAGCAAATTATGAAAGAGGCAGGGGTAGATACTACAGCAGATAATTTAGTCATAACCTGTGGCTCTCAGCAGGCTTTAGAGTTTTCAGGAAGATTATTTTTAGATGAAGGGGATGTGGTTATATGTGAAAGTCCAAGTTACCTAGGAGCTATAACTGCTTTTCAGCCTTATGGACCTAAATTTGTGGAAGTAAAAATGGATGAACATGGAATGGATATGGTGGATTTAGAAGAGAAACTAAGGAATAATCCAAATACTAAGTTTATTTATACTGTACCTGATTTCCAAAATCCTACAGGAATTACTTTAATTGTTGAAAGAAGAAAAAGAATGGTTGAGCTAGCGGAAAAATACGATGTCATGATACTAGAGGATAATCCATATGGAAACTTGCTATTTGAGGGTGAAAGGCTACCAGCAATTAAGAGTTTTGATAAAAATGAAAGAGTTATTTATCATGGTACTTTCTCAAAAATATTTTGTCCAGGACTTAGGATTGGATGGGTTTGTGCAGCAGAGGAGATAGTGAATAAGTATCTGTTAATTAAACAGTCTGTAGATTTGCAGACCAATACCATGGCTCAGAAAGAAACTGCACTTTATATGAATATGTATGATATAAAAGATAACGTAAATAAAATTAAAGAAGTTTACAAAAGAAGAAGAGATTTGATGGTAAAAACCCTAAAGGAAGAATTACCAGAAAGTTGCTCATATACAAATCCAGCAGGAGGATTATTTATATGGGTAACACTTCCTGAAGAGTTAGATGCATCAAAGGTTTTAGAAAAAGCAATGGAGTACAGGGTAGGATTTGTTCCTGGTATAGCCTTTTATCCAAATGGGGGTCATAGGAATAATTTCAGGCTTAATTTCTCAAGCATGAAGGATGAGCTTATTGTAGAAGGAGTAAAAAGACTGGGTCAGGTTTTAAGAAGTTTTTAAAAGGCACTAAAGATAAGGGGATTTGAGATATTTATAGAGCTTCTAAAAAATATTTTATTATTTAAATAAAAAGGAGGAGAGGTTTTATGCCTTTTATGAATAGTATAACCGTTGGAGTATGTGAGAGTTGTGGTAAAATGGGGGAAAAGAATTACAATTCAAGTGAAAATACAGTGTATTGTCCTAAATGCAATGACAAATATAATGTAGTTTGTTCAGGGTGTAATTCTGTATACGATAAAAGACATAGCAGTGATATAAGTTTGGTAAATGGAAAATATCTCTGTAAAAATTGTTCTGCTTAATCATCTTAGTTTAGAGAGAATCAACGAGGTATAAGATTATAAGACTGAAAATTCTGGATAAAGCAATTTGTTATGCTTGAAATTTAAAGTGGACAATTGATAATGAAGGAGCTTTAAAAAAGCAATTCTTATTCTATAAGAATAAGGCTCCTTATAAATCAATTGTTCACTAGTCAAGAATATTAGATGTTTTATATATAGTTGCCATTGCTGAAAATATGTATCTAGATTATAAAATAGAAAAAATGGGGGAATAAAAATGGAAAAATTAAAGGTTTATTATGATAGTGATGCAGATTTGAAATTATTAAAGGGAAAGAAAGTTGCGGTATTAGGATTTGGCAGCCAAGGACATGCACATGCACAAAATTTAAGGGATAGTGGTGTAGAGGTCGTAGTAGGACTTTATACTGGGAGTAAGTCTTGGAAAGCAGCAGAAGAAGCAGAGTTTAAGGTAATGGAAGTGGCGGATGCAGTAAGAACTGCAGATTTTGTAATGGTACTTGTGCCAGATGAAAAACAAAGTAAGCTATATACTGAAAGCATAGAGCCTAATTTAACAGAAGGAAAAGTTTTGATGTTTGCCCACGGTTTTAATATTCACTTTAATCAAATAGTTCCTAAGGAAAATGTAGATGTAATAATGGTAGCACCAAAGGGACCAGGTCATATTGTAAGGAGAGAATATGTAGAAGAAAAGGGAGTACCTTGTCTATGTGCTGTATATCAGGATTATAGTGGAAAAGCTATGGACTATGCATTAGCATATTCAAAAGGTATAGGAGGAACCAGAGCAGGAGTGCTTAAGACTACTTTTAAAGATGAAACTGAAACAGACTTATTTGGTGAACAGGTTGTACTCTGTGGAGGAATTTGTGAGCTTATAAAGTCAGGTTTTGAAACCTTAGTAGAAGCAGGGTATGCGCCAGAAAATGCCTATTTTGAGTGTCTTCATGAAATGAAACTTATAGTAGATCTTATGGTACAAGGTGGATTAAGTTATATGAGATATTCTATAAGTGATACAGCAGAGTATGGTGACTATAGTATAGGAAAGAGAATTGTAACTGAGGAAACTAGAAAAGAAATGAAGAAGGTACTTAGTGAAATACAGGATGGTACCTTTGCTAGAAACTGGATACTTGAAAATGCCGCTAATAGACCTTATTTTAATGCAAAAAGAAGAAGCGAACAAAATCATCCAATAGAGGTGGTAGGAAAAGATTTAAGAGCTATGATGTCTTGGCTTAAAAACAAATAATATAGATTAATTTTAAGAGAGTGTACTAGAATATTAGTGTAGTATTTATATAATATATAGGGGGTATCATTATGAAATTAAGAGGTGCACAAGTATTATTACAATGTCTAAAAGAACAGGGAATAGATACAATATTTGGGTATCCAGGTGGTGCAGTGTTGCCTATTTATGATGCCCTATATGGTATGAAGGAAATAACTCATATATTAACTGCTCATGAACAGGGAGCTACTCACGCGGCAGACGGATATGCTAGGTCTACAGGAAAAGTAGGAGTTGTCATAGCAACATCTGGTCCCGGTGCAACAAATACTGTTACAGGAATTGCAACAGCTTGCAGGGACTCGGTGCCGTTAATAGTAATTACAGGGCAGGTTTCACAGAAACTATTAAAAAAAGACTCTTTTCAAGAAGTAGATTTTGTGTCAATAACAAAATCTATTACTAAGAAGAATTATATAGTAACAGATCCAAAATCTCTTGCAGCTGTAGTAAGAGAAGCTTTTATGATTGCAAAATCAGGAAGGCCAGGTCCAGTAGTAATTGACATACCAAAGGATGTTCAGGAAGCTTTTATTGACTATGAAGCTGGACAAGGTGACAAAACTCTCTTAAGTGAAAGTAAAAAGTATGTTACTTTCGATGAAGTTAGTCTAGGTAGAGCAATAGATATAATAAATGATAGTAGGAAGCCTGTAATTTATGCTGGTGGTGGAGTTGTGATTTCAGAAAGCCATAAAGAGTTGAGGGAATTTGCAGAGAAGATAAATTCTCCTGTCACATGCTCCTTAATGGGTATAGGAGCCTTCCCTGGTAATCATGAAAGCTATATGGGTATGGTAGGAATGCACGGAACTCGTTGTTCAAATTATGCAGTAAATAACTGTGACCTTTTAATTGCAGTAGGTGCTAGGTTTAGTGATCGCGTAATTAGCAAAGTAGAGGCCTTTGCACCAAATGCAAGGTTAATTCATATTGATATAGACCCTAGAGAATTTGGAAAAAATATAGATACTGCTGTGTCGTTAGCGGGAGATGCAAAAAAAATTCTATCACTTCTAATAGAAAGAGTAGAAAAAAAGGATAATGACTTATGGACTGAACAAATTCAGAATTGGAAAGGTTATAAAACATCAGAAAGGAAAGATATATATTCCTTAAGACCTGAAAATATAATAGAAAAGCTTCAAGAGTTAGCAGGTAACAATTGTATTATTACTACTGAGGTTGGTCAAAATCAAATATGGACAGCTCAATATTTTAAATTTTTAAAGCCAAGAACTTTTATAACATCTGGAGGGCTTGGAACTATGGGCTTTGGCCTTGGAGCTGCCATAGGAGCCTCCATTGGTAATCCCGATAAAAAGGTAATCAACATAGCTGGAGATGGAAGTTTTAAGATGAATTCTACAGAATTAGCAACAGTAGCAAGGTATAGAATACCTATTATACAACTAGTTCTTAATAATCATGTATTAGGTATGGTACACCAGTGGCAGGACTTGTTTTATCAAGGTAGATTTTCTCATACAAAGCTAGGTGAGGATGTTGATTTTATTAAATTAGGGGCAGCCTATGGAATAAAAACAATGAAAATAACTGAGGATAAACAAATAGATACAATTCTAAGAGAAGCTTTATCACTAAAGGAGCCGGTTATTATAGAATGTATTATTAGCAGTGATAATAAGGTATTCCCTATAGTACCTCCAGGAGCTGCTATTACTGAGTGTATAGGTTAAAAACTAATAAGAATATAGAAATTAAGAAATTATCTTAAGTCTATGTGTTTCAAAAAATGCAAAAAGTAGATAAGGTCAGCGGAGATGCTGACCTTATTATTTTAGTGTAATGGAGAAGAGGTAATACAAAGTTGTTGGTTTTGGAGCAGTTTAACAGTTATATTCAATACTACCTTTTCAGTTATACTTCTAAAAATTTTTTCAATAGGTGAGTTGTAGCATAAATCCTTTGGATTTTCTAAAATATCAGATTCAATAATTTCCGCATCCACTAACTCGCAAAAGACTTCTTCGTTAAAAACTTCTCTAAATATAAAGCTTTGCTGACATAAATCTCTACCAGCAATTTTTTCTGCACAAGGGTCACAAATATTCATAGTGCTGTCTAGTATTTCTACTTCACTTTGAGGGGCTGTAGTGTTAATAACTGGATGAGTTATAAATCTAACTTTAGTTACACATTTAAAAGGCACCTTAACAGTAGTGTGTTTTATCTTACCACTTAATGCATCTTTGTCTATACAGTCTTTAGTAGCATATTCAATATTTTTTCTAATAAACCCACTTATAAACACTACTCCATAACAAGGATCTCCATTACCGGAATTAGGGATAAGCTTGCATTGGGTTACATAAACGTTCTTTTTAATACGTTTTATTTCAATAGCTTCTTCTTCAAGCTTAAGAGAAGATACTATTGATACAGTTATTCTTGGTTGTGCTAATACTACTGGAGTTTTTATTATTACGGGACCCTGGGTAAATGTAGGGCAAGTGGAAGTACTTGGACAAAGAGACATGCTTTCTGAATCTACATCTGCTTCACAGCATTCTAAGGTAACTTGGCACTGATCATATTCACTGGAGCTTTCCCATTGTTCACAGCTATCAGTTTCATCACATTCAGTGCACTCGTTACAATCTTCAGATTCATCACATTCACTACATTCACTACAGTCATCGCATTCATCGCATTCATCGCAATCATGGGATTCATCACATTCACCACATTCATCACATTTTTCCCATTCACCTGAATCTTCGGAATGACAGCAATAGCTTTCGGTAGTGCAGTTATCTGTAGTACTAGTGTCATTAGAAGAAGAACTGCAATTATTAGCACTGGTATGTGCAGAACTCTCATCTATAGGCTCATTGCATTTACAGGAATCTTCAGTAGTGGTACTAGCATCAGTAGAGCTAGATGATGAATTTTCCTCATCACAGTCATTGTCTGTAGTTTTTTTTTCTACTTGTTTGTCTTCATATTTTTTTATACATTCCTCTTCAATCATAGAAACTTCATAACTGGAGGAGCTTTCTTTTTCCTCTTTTTTGCTATGACCTTTAGATCTTCTTTCTTTTTTAGATCTGCCACCATCAGTGCTAGAGGAACTTTCTTTTCTATGTCTTCTGTGTTTTCTTCTTGAACGCTTCCTATCAGTAGTTTTATCTGTACGTTCTTTTTCGCTGGAACTGGCTTCACTGGAGTTGGTTTCACCGGTACTATGAGCATCTTCCTGTGAGGTCTTTTTCTCCAATAGTTTGTCTAATAGTTCTCTTACTCGCTTGTCTTTTAAAAGATCATTGCTTTCTTCCGATGTAGGTCTTCTATGGTCTTTTCTACTCATAATTCTATCCTCCTTCATTAACAGGCTGCCTGATATAAGTTTCTCTTCTAAAAATTTTAATATTTTTATGTGTCTATAAGCATATACTCTAAAAACAGACCCAAAACCCAAGTTCGTAGGAGTTGGGTCTGTATTTTACTAGCTAGCTTTTGTTACTAAATAATTTTAAATACATAAGCCTTAATGCTTATTAAAGGTAGATTAAAGCGCTGTAACTCTTACCTGCTGCTTTTGTAGTATTTTAATTCTTAGAGTTAGAAGCATTTTTTCCTGAATTTTTTGGAAAGTTTGTTCTGTAGGATCACAACAAATTGTTGGATTTAAGTGAATGTCACATTCATTAAAGGTAGCACTTACTAACTCACAGAAAACTGGTTCGTTAAAGACTTCAGTGCTGGTAAAGCATTGTTGACAGGAATCCTGTCCTAATGTTGCTTCCTGACAAGGATCACAGGTGTTAAATCTCTCTGAGTACTGTCCAATTTCTGTAGGTGGAGTATTTGGAATAAATATTGGTGGTCTTAAGCCTGTTAATGGGAAAGGAGGTGTTGCAGTAAAAGTGACAGAAGTTGTGCATTTGTAAGGTATTTTAACAGTAGTATGTCTTATTTTTCCGCTGGTTACGCTCTTACTAGAACATTCCTTAGTAGCGTATTCTATATTTTTTCTAACAAATCCTTCTATAAATAGTGTTCCAGTAATTGTATTAGTTCCAGGAATTCTGGTAAGCGTAGGAAGAAGGTGACATTGAGTTACATATGCATTCTTTTTAATACGTTTAATTTCATAGGCTTTTTCTTCAAGTTTAATAGTAGCCATAACAGGAATATCTACACTTATAAAAGCAAGTTCTACAGGTATTTTTCCTACAAAAGCCCCAGCAGGAATAACTGCAGGTGGTAGAGTGGAAGTTGGACATTGGCATTCTGTTTCAGCTTTTATAACCTTTGCATCACAGCATTGGTCATGGCAGTCGCAGTTATCGGAAAAAGATGAAGTAGTGCAGCTAGTTTCAGTGCACTTATTATTATCTTCATTTGATGTATAACATTTATCTCTAGACATATAGGTAACCTCCTTTTAATCTAAGGTGAATATGAAAGGTAGTTTTCGTTATTTCATATTCTAGTTTATAATATGCTGTTTCATGAAATATGCCACATAAGATAAAAGGTTTTTAAGGAAAATTATATATTTCATAATTGCATTTTAATTTTTGTTAAAACTTCAAGCGATGTGAACGGACATTTATACAATTTGTTATTGTAATGGTAAAACTGTGATATAATTTCTATATGGCAATAATTAAAATTAGATATATGTTATGTGCTGATTTTAATATTCCTATTGGTAAAAGTTTAAAAATGAGGTGATATAAATGAAGATTGTAGTAATGGGACCTAAGGGAAAGATGGGAAGGCTAATTACTAAATTAGCATCAGATATGGAGAATATCACCATTGTTGGTGCTGTAGCTCCCAGGGGAAGGGATTACATAGGAAAAGATGTAGGTTTTACAGCAGGTATAGGCAAGGAAGTAGGTTCACCGGTGGTAGACTCACTAGAAAGTATAATAGAAAATTGTGATGTAATAATAGACTATACTACTCCTAAGTGCTCAATGGAAACTATAGAAACTGCATTAAAGCATAAGAAAGCTGTTGTATGTGGAACCACTGGGTTTACAGAGGAGCAACTTAATAGAATAAAAGATATTTCCAAGTCTATTCCTATAGTTTTCGCTGCAAATACCTCTATGGTAGTAAATGTCATGTATAAGCTTCTAAAGACTGCAGCGGAAACCTTAGGACATATGTCAGACATAGAGATAATAGAAATGCATGATAGAAATAAGAAAGATGCCCCAAGTGGAACTTCAAAGGAGATGGGAGAGGTAATAGCAGAATCCTTAGGTAATAAGCTAAAGGACGTTGCTGTTTATGGCAGAGAAGGAGCTGGAGAGAGACAGGAAGGAACAATAGGTTATCATTCTGTGAGAGCAGGGGATATTTCAAGCAGTCATACTGTCATCTTTGGATTAATGGGAGAAAGATTGGAGATTACCCATCATGCACATAATTGGGAGTGTTTTGCAAATGGAGCTTGCAAGGCTGCCCTATTTCTAAAAGGAAAGGAACCAGGATTTTACACTGTAAAAGATGTTTTAGGATTATAGAAGGGGAAAAAGAAACATGAATGGAAAAATTAAAGTTCAGGTATACGGAATTGGAGAAGAAAGATTATCCAGTGGTTGTGGATGCCACGGGAAAAAAAAGGACTGTTCTAGTACATGTAAAAATAAAAAAAGCTCCTGCCATGGATGTGGTAGTAATTCAGAGGTGGAACATTCATGTTGCAAAGGCAGAAAGAGCAAAACTATATCAGAGGCTTATAAGGAATTAGAACAGTTTATTAATGAAAGTGATGTTAAAAATAGTACTCAATTAGAATTCATAGAATTAAACAAAGATAACTTAATTGAAGAAAAGATAAAAGAGATAATTAAAGACGGTTTTGAACCTCCAATTACTGTGGTTGATGGTATAATAAGATATTATGGAGGAATATCTAACATTTTTATTTATAAAGATATAAAAGAACTTTTAGAAGATTAAAGAATCTTAGGATTTTATTTATGAAAGTCTACGAGCAGAATTTAATGCAGCCTCTATCAAAAAAATAGAAAGAAAAAAATCCCTATGTTTAAAATTCGGAGGTAAACATAGGGACTTTTTCGACCTTAAAAAGAGAAAAAAGTATTATATAAATTTTTAAGAAAGAGCTAATCTGTCACTTATAAAGTCTTTTGAGTTTCCTTTAGCAAATAAATCTAGCAGCTTTTCTATTGTTAGGTTTTTCTTTTCTGCGCCTCTAATATCTAAGATAAGTTCACCTTGATGAAGCATTAGTAATCTATTACCTATATTTATTGCGTGGTTTAGGTTGTGAGTAACCATCAATGTTGTTATATTTTTTTTACATACAGTTTTAGTTGTTAACTCTACAATATTTTCAGAAGTTTTTGGATCTAAGGCTGCAGTATGTTCGTCAAGTAGAAGCAGTTTAGGATTGGATATTGTAGCTAAAAGCAAGGAAAGTGCTTGCCTTTGCCCTCCTGATAACAACCCTACTTTGGTATTTAAATTATTTTCGAGACCTAGAGAGAGCTCTGAAATATTTTCTTTAAAAAAGTCTAGATTTTTTCTATCGATTCCAGATGAAAAACCAAACTGTTTGCCCTTATTATAAGCCATTGATAAATTTTCTAATATAGTCATAGATGGAGAAGTTCCTAAAGAGGGATTCTGAAAAACTCTACCTATAAATTTAGTTCTTTTAAATTCAGGAAGTTTAGATAGTTCCCTTTTATCTAAAGTTATAGAGCCACTCTCCAAGGGCTCAGAACCAGATATTAGATTTAAAAGTGTAGATTTTCCAGCACCATTGCTACCTATTATTGTTACAAAATCTCCTTCATCTATATTAATAGAAAAGTTCTTAAAAGCAATTTTTTCATTTACAGTATTCTTATTGAAAACTTTTTGCAGATTTTTTATTTGTAACAATTACCGCACCTCCTCTAGTAAAGCTCTCTCTACCCTTAAAATTCAGGTGGAGTTTTTTGCTGTTGAGGGATAATGCAGCAATAACAATTATACAGGTTATAAGCTTTAAGTCTGTAGGAGGGAAGCCTAAATTTAGGGCAACACCTACACTGCCTTTATAAATTATCGAACCTACAATAGCAGCAGTAGTTCCTGCAATTATTGAAGTTCTTTGAAAAATACATTCTCCTAAGATTACAGAAGCAAGACCCATAACTATTATTCCAGTACCCATGCCAGCATCTGAAAATCTTTGATACTGGGCCATTATAGAACCTGATAGGGCTACTATTGCATTTGAAATCATTAGGCCTATAATTTTTATTCTTCCTATATCTACTCCAAGGGAGGTCACCATCTGAGGATTATCCCCTGTAGCCTTTAGAACAAAACCTAACTTTGTTTTTAGAAAGATATCCAAAGCTAATTTTGTTAATATAAGAATTACTACAGATATAGTTATCGGTGAAAGGCTAAAGGAGAAAATTGTTTTCTCAGAGAACAAGGGTATATTAGCCTTTTCCATTATTCTTAAATTTATAGAATACAAGCCTATCATAACTAGGATTCCAGAAAGTAGGTTTGTAATTTTCAATTTCACATGAAGTATACCTGTTACTCCTCCAGCAACTAAACCAGCGGTAAAAGCTAAAACTAATGTAAAAAGAGGGTTTATCCCTTTTACTAAAGCTGAGGCTGTTACTGCAGCTCCTAAGGCAAAGGTGCCGTCCACTGATAAGTCCGGGAAGTCTAGTATTTTATAGGTTATATAAACACCTATAGCCATTATTCCAAATATAAAGCCTTGCTCGAGAACGTTTATAATAAAGCCATTCACTATTTACCACCACCTACAACTAATTCTGCCCTAGACTTCAAGTTATTAGGTATAGTGATATTTAGCTTATTGGCAGTATCTTCGTTAATAACTAACTTTGTTTCCTTCAGAGTCTGAACAGATATATCTTGAGGTTTTTTTCCACTTAACACATCTGCTGCTATAATTCCTGTTTGAAAACCAAGTTTATAGTAATCAATACCCTCTGTAGCTAAAGCACCAGCATCAACATGAGCCTTTTCGCTGCCAATAATTGGTATTTTATTTTCTATGCATTTTGAGCTTATTAAAGCCATGGAAGATGCTATTAAGTTATCTGTTGGTGTATATAAAACATCAATTTTTGGAAGCAAAGAAGTAAGTGCTTGGGATATGTCATTAGAGCTAGTAACTCCTACAGTTACTAGCTGTAGGCCAGTTTTTGATGCCTGATCCTTTGCTTTGCTTACTTGAATTTCAGAATTTGCTTCACTAGTATTATATAGTATACCTACCTTTTTACAGTTAGGAATTAATTCTTTAATTAATGAAAATTGTTTATCCATAGGTAAAGCATCGCTAGTTCCAGTAACGTTTGTACCAGGTTTATCTAAGGATTTTACCAATCCTGACTTTACAGGGTCTGTTACAGCAGTAATTAAAATAGGTATATCCTTGGTGCTGTTATAAGCTGCTTGAGCAGCTGGAGTTGCAATTGCCAATATTAAATCCTTTTTACCTGAAACAAAATTATTTGCTATAGTTTGAGTTGTTGGGATATCTCCCTGGGCATTCTGGTATTCAACTTTAATTTTTTCACCATCTTTAAAACCTTTAGAACTTAAGCCCTCAAGAAAACCCTTACGAGTTGCATCTAAAGCAGGGTGTTCTACCAGTTGACTAATACCAACCTCAATAATTCCTGTGGAACTATTTGTACTACTAACAGCTTTAGAACTACATCCGTTTAAAATCGATGTACCTAAAAATAAAGTGCCAAATAGAACTGATAATAATTTTTTTTCTACCATACTACCATCCTCCTAAATATTAAGTTATAAAATAAAGGCACCTTTAAATATAAAGGCAGCCACATAAACTAAAATATATTCCTACCATACTACATAATTATAAATTTTAAAATTTTCTTAAAATTCTTATTGAAAATAATCATATATTATGTTCCAGATAAAGTCAACGTATTTACGATTTTTGGTAAAATTGTTTATTTTGAAGGTTAAATTTCTGATTTATAAAATAAAGACTTTATAATACTCAACTTAGAACTTCAATCTGCAACAAAAAATTAAACTTTTAAATTGTTATCTATTTAAATTATTATTTAGTAGATATCCGGAATTGAGCGATGGGCAAGACCTATTACTACTTCATTTAAGTGAAGCAATCCTATACTGAGAAATATACAAACACTTATATGTTCTCCTGACCTAGCTATCCCTATTTTGCCACCTACATTTAAGCCATTGGCTTTAGCCATGATTTGAGCGAGGGCTTCTTTGGTAGCACCAGCTACAGCACCATCATGAACATGACAATCCTTAGTTAATCCACTTCTTTTTGAAGCAACAAGAGCCCTTTCTATGATTTTTGTAGTGGAGTATGTAAAATCACCACCTATGTCTACAGCAGTAGTAAGGATACCCTTTTCCTTAAAAGCAGCCATAAGTTTTTCCTCTGTACTCCTTGATGATATAGCCATTTTAACAGAAGCTTTAGCTATATCTGTACTTTTATGATCCATTATATTACCTCCTAAATTATCAGAAAACTAATTTCTAGCTTAGTTTAACTATAGCATAATATATAATTAGAGTAAATTATGAAGAATTTGTATTTATATGTAAATAACTGTAGACATGGATATTTTGCTCTTGTATAATTAAACATTGGGAAATGTATATATTAAGATATTGTGAATACTTTGGAGGGAGAAAGGTTGAAAAAGGCTTTTGTTGTTGATTTTGATGGAACTATAACTAAAGAAGATGTTGGTTTTTCTATAGTAAGGACACTGGCAGAGAAAGGATGGAAGGAAATAGGCCAGCTTTGGTTAGATAAGAAAATTGGTACGGCAGAATGTGGTCAGAAACAATGGAATTTAATAAAACATGATGATGAATATATAAGAAACTTTGCAAGGAACTTTCAAATAAGCTCAGGCTTTGAGGAATTTTTAGAGGCAGTGCATAAAGAGGGATATAAAGTAGTTGTAGCTTCAGATGGATATGATGTATATATAAATGAAATATTAGATAAAAAGGAATTTGAGGACTTGGATATTTATTGTAATAAGGCAGTTTACAATAATGGTTGGAAGTTGTCCTTCTTAAATAAAGATCGAGAATGTAATTTATGTGGAAACTGCAAGAAATCATTAGTGGAAGAATTAAAAAATGATGATTATGAAGTTTACTACATAGGAGATGGCTACTCTGATAGGTGTGCTTGCATACATGCTGATGCAGTATTTGCCAAATCTCTTTTAAAAGAATATTGTGAAGAACAAAAAATACCTCATTACAAATTTGACACTTTTTTTGATATACTAAGATACATTTAGAGCTGCTTTGTAAAATAGACATTAGAAAATAAGAATGATAGATAGAGTTCGGTTTTGTACTCATTATCTCATTTTTAAAAAAGCACTACTAATACTATATATAACTATAGTATTAGTAGTGTTTTTTTATTATAGATCAGAAAATGTCTACAGTAAGAACCAGATAGGCTGTGAAATATAAAAGTAATCAGATAATTGTGGAATATAATATGAATTAATCAATATAAATATAATAGGAATTTGTATTTAGGGTTAATTGCCTATGATTAGTAATTGAAAAGTTAGCTTTTCAACCTAATATAAAAAGGAATTTTGAGGAGGGAAATGTTTTGAAAAAAGTACTAGCACTAGTTCTTACGGCAACAATGGCCTTAGGCTTGGCAGGGTGCGGAGGTTCAAATTCTACAAATAGTACAAGCTCTGATTCTAACAAATCCAAATTTCACATCGGTATAGTTACGGGTACAGTGGCACAATCTGAGGATGAATTAAGAGGTGCAGAGGCATTTATTAAGGAGTACGGTGATGTGGACAAAGGAGGAATAGTAAAACATGTAACTTATCCTGACAACTTTATGCAGGAACAGGAAACAACTATAGCTCAGATTGCAGGACTTGCGGATGATCCGGATATGAAGGCTATTGTGGTTAATCAATCTGTTCCAGGTACAGTTGCAGCTTTTAAGAAAATCAGAGAAAGACGACCGGACATACTTTTACTTGCAGGAGAACCACAGGAAGACACTAACATGATAGAAGCGGCTTCGGATTTAGTAGTAAACGCAGATAACGTAAACCGTGGTTACTTAATGATTCTCGCAGCAAAGAAAATGGGAGCTAAAACTTTTGTTCATATTTCATTCCCAAGACATATGAGTATCGAACTTTTATCCTTAAGAAAAACAATAATGGAAGAAGCTTGTAAGGATTTAGGATTAAAGTTCGCTTTTGAAACAGCTCCAGACCCAATGAGTGACGTTGGAATTCCAGGTGCACAGCAGTTTATACTTGAGAAAATGCCATCATGGGTACAAAAATATGGAAAAGACACAGCTTTCTTCTGCACAAATGATGCACAAACAGAACCTCTTTTAAAGAAAGTTGCTGAATTAGGAGCAATATTTGTAGAGCCGGATCTTCCATCTCCAATAATGGGATACCCAGGAGCTTTCGGAATTGATCTTAAAGCTGAGGCAGGAAATTGGCCTGCAATACTTAAAAAGGTTGAAAAAACTGTAATTGATAAAGGCGGCAGTGGAAGAATGGGAACTTGGGCTTATTCCTATAACTATACTAGCACCGAAGCACTTGCTGAGTTTGCAAAAAGGGTAATTGAAGGAAAGGCACAAAAAGATTCCTTTAAAGATTTAATGGCTTGCTATGAAAAGTTTACTCCTGGAACAGCGTGGAATGGTTCATATTATATAGATAGAGCCACCGGAACAGAAAAGAAGAATCACGTTATGTTGTACGAAGACACATATGTATTTGGAAAAGGCTATTTAGGCCAGACAAAGGAAGTAGTTCCTGATAAATATAAGAAGATAAAATAGTTGAAGGTATATTAGGAGCGGCCAATGAAAGGCCGTTTCCTAATATAAACAGATCACTTTGTATGATAAGAGGTGAAATAATTGTCAAATGAAAATATATTGTTAAAGGTTGAAGGTGTAGGTAAACAGTTTGAAGGTAACAGAGTACTAAAAGATATAAATTTCTCGCTGGAGAAAGGTAAAATACTAGCTTTAGTCGGTGAAAATGGAGCTGGGAAATCAACACTTATGAAAATACTTTTTGGTATGACTGTCATTGCAGAAACAGGAGGGTATGAAGGAGAAATATACTTAGATGGTGAAAAAATTAATTTTAAAAACCCTATTGAGGCCTTAAAGGCTGGGATTGGAATGGTGCACCAGGAGTTTTCACTTATACCGGGCTTTACAACAACAGAGAACATATTACTAAATATGGAAAAAACTAAATCTAATGTAATATCAAAAATATTTGGAAAAAGATTAGAAACTATTGATATAAAAGAAATGAGAAAGAGTGCTAAAAAAGCCATTGAAACATTAGGTGTCCAACTTGATCCAGATACTCTAGTTTCAGAAATGCCAGTAGGACATAAGCAGTTTATTGAAATTGCTAGAGAAATTGATAGAGAAAAGGTTAAATTGCTAATATTGGACGAGCCTACAGCTGTTTTAACGGAATCAGAGGCAGAAATACTTCTAAAGTCTATGAGAAGGCTTGCTGATCTTGGTGTTTCAATTATATTTATTTCACATAGATTGCATGAAATAACAGCAGTATGTGACACCCTTGTAGTACTAAGGGATGGCATAGTTGTAGTTGAAAGACCTGTTGAAGGAGTAAATGTAAGGCAGATTGCAGAATGGATGGTAGGAAGAGATGTTGACAATAGAAAAGATGAAGAGGTAAAAATTATAGATTCAACGGATAATAACAAGGATGTCATTCTAGAAGTAAAAAATCTTTGGGTTGATATGCCAGGAGAAATAGTAAAAAATGTATCTTTCGCCGTTAAAAGGGGAGAGATTTTTGGAATAGGTGGCTTAGCAGGACAAGGAAAACTGGGGATACCTAACGGAATAATGGGTTTGTTTCCTGCTGGTGGACAGGTTACTTTCAATAGTAAAGCATTACCGCTAAATTTAACCTTCAATGCATTAAAAAGTGGCCTAGCCTTTGTATCGGAGGATCGTAGAGGAGTAGGACTTTTGCTTGATGAACCTATTGACTGGAACATTGCTTTTAATGCGATGCAGGTTCAGGAGAAGTTTCTTAAGAGATTACTAGGAGGGTTAATTAAATGGCGAGATGAAAAAGCGATGAAGGAATGTGCCCAAAAGTATATCCAGTCTCTAGAAATAAAATGTACAAGCGAGAAACAATATACTAGGCAGCTTTCAGGAGGGAATCAGCAGAAGGTATGTCTTGCAAAGGCCTTTGCACTTGAACCAAGTCTTCTATTTGTATCTGAGCCTACCAGAGGTATAGATGTTGGTGCTAAAAAGCTAGTTCTTGACGCATTAAGAAGATATAATGCTGAAAATAATACTACAATTATAATGGTTTCATCTGAATTAGAAGAGCTAAAGTCTATATGCAATAGAATTGCTATTATAAGTGAGGGGAAGGTAGCAGGCATTCTGCCTCCTAATGCTGAAGCAGCAGAGTTTGGACTGCTTATGTCTGGTGGATATCATTTAATGGAGGAAGGTGAAAGGCAGTGAATAAGGCTAGAGATTTTATAAAGAATTTTGGATGGCCTCGTATTATTATAGGATTATTTTTAGTATCCCTATTTATTGCAGCACCGTTTTTTGGTGTCCGAGAAGATATGTCATTAAATGATGTTATAGTCCGTTTTGGGATGAATGCAGTTCTTGTTCTAGCTATGGTACCGATGATACAATCTGGCTGTGGTTTAAATTTTGGAAGTCCAGTTGGATTGGTTGCTGGACTTTTAGGAGCTGTAATGAGTCTAGAATTTAACCTTACAGGCATTACCGGAATATTAGTAGCCTTTGGAATTGCAATAATCGTAGCTGTAATATTAGGGTACGGATATGGTAAGCTTTTAAATAAAGTAAAAGGTGACGAAATGATTATTGCTACATATGTAGGGTATTCCTTTGTATTTTTTATGAATATGTTATGGATAGCACTTCCTTTTAAGAATCCTGCAAGTGTTCAAGGGTTTAAGGGAGAGGGACTTCGTGTAACAATAAGCGTCGAGAATTATTGGTTTCATCAGATTAGCGACTTTTTAAAAATAAAAATAACAAACGATTTTATTGTTCCAACAGGAATGATATTATTCTTTATTTTCATGAGTATATTGGTATGGGGATTCTTTAAAACTAAAATAGGAACTGCAATAACAGCAGTTGGTTCTAATCCTGAATTTGCAAGGGCTTCAGGAATAGATGTAGATAAGATGAGAACGGTGTCTGTTGTCCTTTCAACGGTACTTTCAGCTATAGGAATGATAGTTTATCAGCAGAGCTTCGGTTTTATCCAAATGTACAATGCTCCACTAGCTTTTGCATTTCCATCAGTAGCAGCTATACTTCTTGGCGGAGCTTCTGTAAATAAAGCTACTATTACAAATGTGGTTATTGGAACTATCCTGTTCCAAGGTATAGTTACAATGACACCTTCAGTTATAAATAGCGCAATCAGCATAGACGTTTCTGAAATCATAAGAATTATTGTATCAAACGGGATGATAGTATATGCCCTTACTAGGAAAGGGAGGTAGGAATATGAAGGTTGATAATCGATGGATGAAAAAGTTTTTAACGGGCAGTGCCGTACCAATTCTATTTTTACTAATCAGTGCAGTAGCAATACCTATTTCTCAGTTTTCTGGACTATACCTAGTTAGAGAGATTACAACTAGACTTGCAAGAAACTCCTTACTTGTATTATCTCTTTTATTACCGGTAATGGCAGGTATGGGTATTAACTTTGGAATGGTTTTAGGTGCAATGGCTGGACAGATAGGCTTAATATTCATAACTGACTGGGGAATTAAAGGGGTAGCGGGGCTTTTCTTGGCAATGGTAGTAGGCACTCCTATTGCAATACTCTTGGGATACTTTGGAGGTGCTGTTTTAAATAGAGCAAAGGGCCGTGAAATGATTACTTCAATGATGTTAGGCTTTTTTATAGCAGGAATATATCAATTTTTCCTTTTATATTTGTGTGGATCTATAATACCTGTGAAAAGTCCTACTCTGCTTCTCTCAAGAGGCTATGGTATTAGAAATGCCATAAACTTAGATGTAGCAGGTGGATTCGATAAATTACTGATGGTTAATATAGGAGGAGTACCTTTACCTATAGGAACCTTCTTAATAATTGCTTTCATATGTGTATTTACAGTATGGTTCAGAAAGACTAAGCTTGGACAGGAAATGAGGGCTGTAGGTCAGGAAATGACAGTATCGGAAACTGCAGGAATAAAGGTAGAAAAAACTCGTATACAATCCATTATAATCTCTACTGTTCTTGCTTGTTATGGACAGGTAATATATCTACAAAATATTGGGACGTTAAATACTTATAATGGAGCAGATCAAGCAGCATTATTTGCCGCTGCAGCACTTCTAGTAGGGGGAGCTACAGTAAGTAAAGCGTCTATACCAAATGCCATTATTGGTACAGGGTTGTTTCATTTAATGTTTGTAGTTATGCCTATGGCTGGTAAAAATTTGACAGGTCAAGCTATGATAGGGGAATACTTCAGAATGTTTGTATCTTATGGAGTTGTTACCTTAGCATTGGTACTTCATGCATGGAAGAGACAAAAGGATAAAGAAATGGATAGAGCTTACCTGAGAGCAGGAAATAGCGGAAATGCAGCAAAGTAGTCTTAATCATGTAGATTTTGTAGGGAATAAATATTAAAAGCCTGATTCTAATATCTGGTTTCTCATTACTGATGAGGCCAGGTATTTTTATATTTTGTAGAATAGGAAAAGGTTGACACCAAAAGATGAAATTATGTGGTAAGATTTTGTAAACTACTTTATAATTGTTATTATCCCAGTAATCGATTAGTAAGGAGTAAAGAAGTTATGTTGAAAATATTTAGTGTTTATAAAGGATTGCCACGGAGTGTATACATATTGTTTTTGGTACAGGTAGTGAATAGATTTGGTGATTTTGTACTGCCATTTATGACGCTGTTGCTGATAAAAAAGCTAGGTATATCTTTTCAAACTGCTGGTATGGTTATTATGATTGGATCCATGCTTGGAATACCTGGAGCTATAGTAGGTGGAAAATTAGCTGACCAAATAGGTAGAAAAAAGACTTATATCATTACTCAGACAACAGTAGCTTTAGCACTAATACCCTGTGCCTTTGTGAAAAATTCTTATGTTATCGTTACTTTTCTTTTAGTTTCAACTTTCTTTAATGAAGCAGTTAGACCCTCTTTAAGTGCAATAATTGCAGATCTGCTGCCAGCAGATAGGAGACAGGCTGGCTATTCTCTTCAGTATTTAGGTATAAATTTAGGAGCATCTATTGGTCCTATGGTGGCTGGATTCCTATTCAATAACTATCTTCCTATGCTATTTATAGGTGATGCGTTAACTTCTTTTCTTGCAGTAGCCCTAGTTGCTATTTTTATAAGTGAGAGTAAGCCATCTAATATGGTAGAAGCAACAGCTTCCAAGGAAAAGGCTGAGGAAGGTAGTGTTTTTCAAGTTCTTTTTAGACGTAAACAGATTTTAATATTCCTTATAATTTATATTCTATATAGTATGGTCTATACACAGCATAGATTTTCTCTGCCTTTAATGTTGGATGAGGTATTTACAGGGACTGGAGCAGAAAAATTTGGATTACTTATGAGTATAAATGCCTTTACAGTTATATCTCTAACGGTAATCATTACAAGTTTCACGAGAAAACTTCAGCCTTTATGTAACATAATAATGGCAGGAATACTTTATGCTATTGGATTTGGTATGATTGGAATAGTGAATTCTCTACCTCTTTTTATAGTATCAACAATTTTTTGGACCATTGGAGAAATATTAACTGCCACAAATTTTGGAGTATACTTAGCAAATAACAGTCCGGTAAATTATAGAGCAAGATTTAATGCTGTAGGGAGTTTGAGCTGGGCCTCTGGAGCTGCTCTTGGCACCTCTCTTATAGGGAAATATATAGATATGGCAGGAATATCTGCCGTTTGGCCACTAACTTTTATGCTGGCGTCTATTGCTGCCTTTTTTATGATACTATTACACATACATAGTACAAAAAATAAAGCTTAAATCTGTTGACAAAAAATCCTTGAAAAAATAGAATAGTAATGTCGTAGTAAATTACTCTGAATTAATTGAAAGTTTATATAGAATTTGAGGAGAGATAAGAATGGAAAGAGAAGTTTATATGGATTATGCTGCTACAACTTATATAAAGCCAGAAGTTATAAAAGAGATGAATCCATATCTTACAGAGTATTTTGGAAATCCGTCATCGATTTACCATATTTCAAGAAAAACCAAGGGAGCAATAGATGCTGCTAGACAGAGAATCGCAACTGCAATAAAGGCTAGAAGAGATGAAATATTCTTTACCTCTGGAGGGTCAGAAGCAGATAACTGGGCAATTAAAGGAGTGGTCTTTGCGAATAAGGACAGAGGAAATCATATAATAACCACAAAAATTGAGCACCATGCAGTGCTTCATACCTGTGAATATTTAGAGGAGTTAGGTTTTGAAATAACCTATTTACCAGTTGATGAGTTTGGATTTGTAAAAATTGAAGACTTAAAAAAGGCTATAACAGATAAAACAATATTAGTATCTATAATGTTTGCTAATAATGAAATAGGTACTATTCAATCTATAATGGAAATTGGAGAACTTTGCAGAGAAAAGAGAGTAATTTTTCACACTGATGCAGTTCAGGCAGTAGGAAATGTTCCTATTGATGTTACTGCTATGAATATAGACTTACTTTCTATGGCTTCCCATAAATTTTATGGTCCTAAAGGAATGGGTGCCCTTTATATAAAAAAGGGGATTAAAATACACAATTTAATTCATGGAGGAGCGCAGGAAAGAGCCAGAAGAGCCGGTACAGAAAACATAGCTGGTATTGTAGGTATGGGAAAAGCCGTGGAGCTAGCTACGGAAAATATGGAAAATGAGTCTAAAAGATTAACAATTTTAAGAGATAAGTTAATACAAGGACTATTAAAAATCCCAGGCACTAGATTAAATGGTCCTTCAGGAGAAAAAAGACTACCAGGCAATGTAAATATAAGCTTTGAAGGAGCTGCAGGAGATATATTGCTTATGAGACTAGACAGCATGGGAATATGTGCTTCTAGCGGAAGTGCTTGTTCTGCTGGTGCCTTAGAGCCTTCTCATGTCTTGATTGCTTTAGGTTTACCTGAGGAGAGAGCAAAAAACTCCTTAAGACTTACTATAGGATCTGGAACTACAGAGGAAGAAATAGACTATGTTTTAAAAGTTATTACTGAGATGGCAATGTAAAAATGTAAAGGGGAGTGCCCCAGGGAAAGGTGATAAAGTTGAAGAAAAAAGTTGTTGTAGGTATGAGTGGCGGAGTGGATAGTTCTGTTGCTGCCTATCTTTTAAAGGAACAAGGTTATGATGTTATAGGTGTAACTATGCAGGTATGGCAGGAAGATGAAGAGTATGAGGCAAATGAAGGTGGATGCTGCTCCTTAAGTGCTGTGGAAGATGCAAGAATGGTAGCCTATAAACTAGATATTCCTTTTTATGTTATGAATTTTAAGGATATATTCAAGAAAAATGTTATAGATTATTTTATTGATGAGTACATGGAAGGAAGAACTCCTAACCCTTGTGTAGCTTGTAATAAATATATTAAATTTGATGCTTTACTAAAAAAAGCTATGGATTTAGGAGCAGATTATGTAGCTACTGGCCATTATGCCACTATAGAAAAAGATGGTGACAGATACTTGCTTAGAAAATCTGAAGATGATAGGAAGGATCAGACCTATGCTTTATATAATTTAACCCAGCATCAGTTAGCACATACTTTAATGCCTTGTGGCGAATATAAAAAGGATAGGATAAGAGAAATTGCCAAGGAAATAGGGCTTATTGTTCACAATAAAAAGGATAGTGAAGAAATTTGCTTTATTCCAGATAATGATCATGGTTCATATATAAAAAAGCAGGCACCAAATAAGGTAAGAGAAGGTTACTTTGTAGATAAGCACGGGAATCTTTTAGGAAAACATAAAGGTATAGTTTATTACACTATAGGTCAAAGAAAAGGTTTAGGAATAGCACTTGGGAAACCAGTTTTTGTAACAGATATTACCCCACTAACTAATACCGTTGTCCTTGGAAGTGAAGAAGATATATTTAAGACAAAGCTAGTTGCTAAGGATATAAATTTTATTCCCTTTGACAGCTTGGAAAGCACTATGGAAGTAGAAGCCAAGATTAGATATTCAGCTAAGCCTGCAAAGGCATGGATAAGCCCTATTGGAGAAGGAAAGATAAAGGTTGTATTTGAAGATAAGCAGCGTGCTATAACAAAGGGACAGTCTGTAGTTTTTTATAACAAAGACTTACTTATAGGCGGCGGAATTATAGACGAAATACTTTAGAAAAATAGCCTCTAATGTTGACTGAAATTTAAATTCTTTTAAATTCATCAACATCAGAGGCTTTAGTTATGTCTTTAATTATACTAAAGGTGACTTTCCACCATATCACTTACTACTTAAATACTTCTAAATTTAGTAGTTAAAACATAAACATTTAGCACAGATAACAAACTAGCTATAATTGCCATAATTATGAATGAAAAATTCAGAGAAAAACAATCTCCTAGTTTGCCTATAAGTGGAAATAACAATATCATAAAAAAACTAAAAACCATACTTTGGAAAGACAAGATAGTAGCCCTGTTTTTACTAGGAATTAATTTATTTATATAATCACTTATAATTACATAAGCAATAGAATCTGCTATGCAAATTATTGCATAGAAAACTTGAGCTCCGCTAGTTATTACAATTCCCCAAATGGATAGAGCAATTATTATAGGTATAGAAATCATAATTCCCTTTTCCTTTAATAATTCTTTTAATTTATAAACTTTTGTAGCCATAAATCCAGCTAATAGGGAAGATATTGATAAGTAGATTCCTATTGTAAACTCAGAATTGCCCTGTGTCTTCCAAAAGTTTTGTAAATAGTAAAACATACTGGTTGCAAGTATAGAGACTATATTGATAAGGATAATCAAAAAACCGACCTTTTTATTACCTTTAATTATATTTATACTATCAATAATTTGACTTAATAATAAGTTTGTTTTTTTAACAGTCTCATACTTTACAACTCTTACAGACTTCAGAGTATCGGCAGGTTCTACAAAAGTAAAAGATTGAATAAAGGTTATTCCAGCTATTATAGCACTTACTAAAAAAGCTAGATAATAGTCTTTAGATCCTAAATATCCTCCTAATACTAAGGCTGCCACACTACCTATCTGCATAAACATTTCATTTTTACCATTAATTTTTACGTACTCTTCTTCTCTACCTAATACTTTTAAAGAATCGTAAAGCAAAGCATCTCCTGCTCCTGATTCTAAGTTATAGGATATAGCCAAAATTGTAAAAGATAGGGCAAACATATAAAAGTCGTTGGAAAAGATTAGTAATAGCATACTTATCATAGCTAGTAATCTTCCTAATATCCTACTAACCCTTCTTCCCCATAAATCAGCAATTACTCCTGTTGGCACCTCCATAGAAAAAGAAACTAGGTGGAAGATTCCTTCCAGGATTCCTAATTTAGTCAAATCCATTCCTTTAGTAGCAAAGTATATCATCCATATACCCTGAGTTAAATCTAATCTACTTAAAAAAATAAAAATGTAATTTTTAATTATGTTAAATTCTAGTTTATTATTATTTATTTTCATGAAATTTTGCTCCTTTATCTTAATATATAAAGCATTTCTTACCCACCCAACCAAAAATGCGCACAAAAAAGCCTAAACAGAGATATACTTCTGCTTAGGCCTACACTAACATTTTGTTATGTTTTATTCTAAGTTTGAAGGATTATATCGTCAGTTGATTCACGACATATTCAATTTTGGACGCACTTTTCCCTTGGTATCCAAAATTGAATGTTATATTGCACACTACATTCAAATAATCTCGAATGTAGGAATCAACTGCTATACTCATAGCTCTCCTCCTTAAAATTCTTATTTTTGATTATAGCATAAAATAAGGAAACAAGCTAACTGAAATTTTGGTTTTCATATCGAAAGAAAATAATTAGATACATAATTTGTTTTCCTTATAGACGGCTAATGAACTATAAATAAGATAAATAAAGTCTTAAACAAATTTGTGATAGAATTTATTTAGTATAAAAAGGTGGAAAATAACAATTTTATTTATAAAAGGATTCCATCAATATAGTTAAAAATTAGATAAGGGATGTGCTATTAATGAATAATTTACCTGAAGTATTTGAAGATTTTAGTGAGGCAAGAAAACAAGGGTTTATAACTATTAAAAATCTAAAAGATGGAGGCAAAAAGGTTGTAGGTACTTTTTGTACTTTTACCCCTTGGGAAGTTATACATGCAGCAGGGGCAGTGCCGGTATCACTATGTGCTAAAAGTGATGAAACTATAGCAGATGCAGAAAAGCATCTCCCAAGAAATCTATGCCCGCTTATAAAGTCAAGTTATGGCTTTGCCATTACAGATAAGTGTCCATACTTTTACTTTTCAGATTTAATTGTGGGAGAGACAACCTGTGATGGAAAGAAAAAAATGTACGAGTATTTAGGAGAAATAAAAGAGGTACATGTTATGCAGTTGCCTCAGACTTATAAAGGGGAAGATGCTTACAGACTATGGAGAAATGAAATAATAAGATTGAAAGAAAAACTACAGAAAGAATTCGGCGTTGATGTAACAAAGGAAGAGCTATCACAATCTATAAAACTTCGTAATAGAGAAAGAATTGCATTAAAAGAGTTTTATGAATTAGGGAAGATGTGTCCTCCACCAATTACAGGATTAGAAATGCTGAAAGTGTTAAATGGTGCTTCTTTTAAATGGGATAAGGATGAGGAGATAAGAGAACTGAAGGATCTGATAAACAGGTCAAAAAGTGAATACCAGGAAGGGCAAAGAAAGGTTTCACCAGATGCCAAAAGAATATTAATCACAGGATGTCCAATGGGAGAAGCTACAGAGAAAATAATAAAAGCCATAGAGGAAAATGGAGGAGCAGTAGTTTGCTATGAAAACTGCACAGGAATTAAAGAAATAAGCAAACTGGTAGATGAAACTATAGACCCTATAGATGCTCTTACAGAAAAATATTTAAATATAGGCTGTTCTTGTATGAGTCCAAATGATAACAGAGTAAACCTTTTATCTGAGTTGATAGATGACTATAAGGTGGATGGAGTTATAGATGTAATCCTTCAAGCTTGCCATACTTATAGTGTAGAGGCCTTTAATATTAAAAGATTTGTAAATGATAAGAAGAAAACCGCTTATATGAGTATAGAAACAGATTATTCTCAAACAGATATAGGACAGATAAATACGAGAATAGCTGCCTTTATTGAAATGCTTTAGAAGAAGTATAAGTTTTATAGGAACATAGAGTAGAAGGGTATTTTAATACAAAATGATAAATTTTTCGTAAAGATAGTGTAAATAGTCTTATTAAATTAAATAGAAAGGGAGATAAATCATGATTGAATTAAAAGAAAAGCTTTTTAAAGAACTTTCAGATTCAGTAGTTGAAATGGAGGAAGAGAAAACTGTTGAAATCTCTAAAATGTGTATTGAAAACAAAATTAGTGCTTATGAGGCAATTGATAAGGGTTTAGGTGATGGAATGAATAGAGCTGGAAAGCTTTATGAAGAGGAGGAATATTATATCCCAGAACTTTTAATGTGTTCTGATGCTATGTATTCTGGAATCAATATTTTAAAACCTCATTTAGAGAAAAAAGATGGGGAAAACAAGCACAAGGTAGTAATTGGCGTTGTACAAGGGGATACTCATGATATAGGAAAAAACTTAGTGAAGATAATGATGGAAACAGAGGGATTTGAAGTAATAGATCTTGGAAGAGATGTACCTCCAAGGGATTTTGTAGATAAAGCAAAGGAAGTTAATGCAAGCATAATTGGTCTGTCTACTCTTATGACCACTACAATGGAAGGTATGGCAGAAGTTGTTAGAATATTGAAAGAAGAGAATTTAAAGGATAAAATAAAGGTTATGATAGGAGGAGGACCAATATCTCAAAGCTTCGCTGATAAGATAGGGGCAGATGCTTATACTGTTGATGCCTCAAAGGCAGCTAAATACGCAAAAATATTGGTAGGAGAAAATGATAATAATGAAGAAAATGCTAATTTAGCTCAGGAGGCGTAGAATAATGAAAGATCAAATGACTCCAATAGAAAGGGCGATTGCTTTAAGCAAAGGTCAAAATGTAGACAGGTTACCTTGTAATCCTAACATAGCTAATGGAGTAGCTCGTATTCACGGGTGTAAGATTTCAGAGTTTAATACCAATGGCAAAACTATTGCAGAAGCTCAAATATCTGCATATAAAAGATATGGAATGGATGGAGTTAGGGTCTTTACTGATTTATACGCTTGGGCGGAGGCTATGGGAGCAGAGCTGGTATTGCCAGAAGATAACACAGCAGATTTGCTTAAGCCTGCATTAAGCAGTATTAAAGATATAGATAAATTAAAAGTAGTGGATCCTTATAAGGATGGAAGATTGCCTGTATATATAGATGCTATGAAATTTTTAAAAGATAGGATAGGCCATGAAGTTGCTTGCTCTGCAGGTGTAGTGGGACCCTTTTCCAATGCTTTTTTTCTTATTGGAATAGAGGAGATGACAAAGCTATTTTTTAAAGATCCAGAGGCAGTACACAAACTTTGTGAAATTTCTCTTCAAAGCTGTATTGAATATGTTAAGGTAATTATAGACCTTGGGCTAGGAATAACTATCTCAGAACCGCTAGGGTCTTGTACTATAATAAGTCCTAAGCATTTCCGAATTTTTTGTCTACCCTATTTAAGGAGATTAGTAGAATTTATAAATTCAAAGGGTAAAACTGCAGTTCTTCACATATGCGGAAAAACAGAAAAGATATGGACAGATATAGGCGATATGGCTTCTGTAGGTGTTGCAGGTTTTAGTATGGACAACGTAGTTAGTCTTAAGGATTGTAAGAGGACAATAGGAAACAAGGTGAGGATTATAGGCAATGTAGATCCTTCAAATGTTATGTATGCTGGCACTTCTAAAGAAATAAGAAGAGCTGTAGCTAACTGTGTACTAGAAGGATATGATAGTCCCAAAGGCTATACACTAATGTCTGGCTGCAGCCTTCCGGTAGAAACACCACTGGAAAATATACAAGCTATGATGGATGCTGCAAGAGAAATAGGATATCCTGTAGACCCTGAAAAACTTCAAAAAATGCTTTTGTAAAATTAGTATAAACAATTACGAACATAGAAAAAGGGAAAAATAGTATAATAGTTTTAGGCTGGTTATAGTCTATGATCAAAGATTGATTGTAGATTATAATCAGCCTAAATTTTTTGGTTTTATTCTTTAGCTCTTAAGAGGGTAATAGTATAAAAGATTTTTATATATTCCTATAGGTAATTTTATTTGAGGAGGGAATCTTCTGAACTGGCTCTGGATGTATAAGGATATAAGAATTAGGAAAAATGGTTCTTATATCTTCCTCAATTTTAGAGCATAAATTGTGAGCTTCAACAAAGGAAAGCTCCTCATTAATTGATAAGTGAATATCAACTTCCTTCTTAGGACCGCAGTTTCTTGTTCTAAGTCTGTGGTATCCTCTGATTTCATCATGACTTTTTATGACCTTTACAATTTTTTTTATGTCTTCATCAGGAAGTTTGCTGTCAACCAAATCTTTTATGGACCTTTTAGTCAGATTTATAGAAGTTTTAACTATTAGTAAAGCTACAATTATAGCAGTTATAGGATCTATAATAGTTAAGTTTGTAACTTTCACAATTAAAAGTCCTAAAAAGACTCCAGCAGCTGTAATTACATCTGTTAGAAGATGCATTGCGTCAGCCTCTAAGGCTATAGAGTTTTCTCTTTTGGAAATTTTAAATAACGCTGCAGAAATTACTAGATTTACAACTGCTGAAATAAACATAACTATTAGCCCTGCAGCAAAAGTTTCTATAGTTGAACCGTAAATAATTTTTTTTATTGCTTCGAAAATGATAAAAGCTGCTGCTAGAAAGATTAACATTGCTTCAACAAAGCCAGAAAGGTTTTCGTATTTACCATGGCCAAAGGGATGTTCATCGTCTGCTGCCTTTGAAGCTTTTTTTATAGAAAAAAACGCTATAAAACTTGCCAGTAAATCCATAGAAGAATGTATAGCCTCAGAAATAACACTAATTGATCCTATTAGTAATCCTGCTGTTAGCTTAAGAATTATAAGAAAAGAGTTGGATACTATAGATAAAAAAGCAGCACTTTGTTTATTCATAAAGAGGGCCTCCTAAATATTAATACATCGCATTAATTTACTTTCTATTTATTATATGTTCAGTTGATAAAAGGGATACAGATAGATAGATGAGAAGCATTCATAATATCAGCAATTCTAACAGAATAGCAATAGAAAATCATTCTCAATTGACAATGTGCTGAAATTATAGTATAATTAATGTATAAAAAGCTTATAAAATTTGAAGAAAGTAATATTCATGAGATTAAAAAAGGGGGAATTTGATGAGAAAAAAGTATCATAAGTTTTTTAACATAGCAAACAGAGTATTTTTCATGATATTAGGGTCAATTCTAGTATCAATTGGACTTGAAGTCTTCTTAATACCCAACAACGTTATAGACGGTGGAGTGGTGGGTATTTCAATTATGGCAAGTCATTTAACTAAAATTCCTTTAGGTGTATTTACCTTTATATTAAATATTCCATTCTTTATTATAGGATATAAACACATAGGAAAAACTTTTACTTTATCAACATTATTTTCTGTTGTATGCCTATCTATTGGCGTATCTTTCTTTCATCCCATTCCGGGGATAACACATGACGTCTTCTTAGCATCAATTTTTGGTGGAATTATATTAGGAGTTGGTGTTGGACTAATAATCCGAAATGGTGGTTCTTTAGACGGCACGGAGATTGTGGCTATAATATTAGATAAAAGATCAAGCTTTTCTATTGGCGAGATTGTAATGTTTTTTAACATATTCATTTTAGGTTCCTCAGGGCTGATTTTTGGTTGGGACAGGGCTATGTATTCACTCATCGCTTACTTTATAGCCTTTAAAGTCATTGATATTACTGTAGAGGGATTAGACGAATCAAAGGCAGTAATTATTATATCAGATCAACATGAAAAAATAGCAGAGGCGATAGTAGCAAGGTTAGGTAGAGGAGTAACATTACTTAATGGAAAAGGTGCCTATAAGGGTCTTCGCACAAATGTAATATATGCTGTTGTATCTAGACTTGAAATTTCTAAGTTAAAGTCTATTATTAATGGCTTTGATGACAATGCTCTAATTACTGTGTCCAGTGTTGAAGCATCAGGAAAGAGATATAAAAAGAAAGCAATACATTAAAAGTATATAGTATGATAGAAAGTAATTGTATGTCCAGTAGAGGTAAAGTGGTTAAAAGTCACCCTTATGGGAAGAAAGTCCTCTTCTGGACAATTGCTTTCTATAACATTATCAGTAATAATGAATAATTGTGGATTAATGAATATGGTCATAAGATAAGATTATACAACTTTAGAAACAATCCTAACTTTTCACCTATAGCATATCCAATTATACCTAACACCACTGAGCATAATATATAAGCAAAGGCATTTAGTTTAGACTTTCCTTGAAAAAGATTAAAACCTTCATACATAAAAGTAGAAAAGGTGGTGTATGCTCCTAGGAATCCATCACCTAAAGTTATATATAGATTTTTACTAGAGCCTATACTGGTTACTATACCAAGCAAAATAGCTCCGGTAATGTTTATGATAAAAGTTCCAAAGGGGAAAGAGGAGTTCAACTTCTTGGAAATAAACTTTCCTAAGGAAAACCTAGTTATGCTACCGAAGATACCTCCAATACCTACTAACAAAAATTCCATTATCTCTACCTCATCTCTTAAAGATATATAATAAGAAATTTACATTTCTATAAGTGCCTATTACAGGTTAGTTAAGTCATTTCTACCATGGCTTGGAAAAAGTTTAGGAATAAGCTCTCTAGCAACGGCAGCCCCAAGGTACGCTGATGCAAGGCCTAATACAACAGAGTTTGTAATGTATGACAAAGAAGAAAAATAGTAACCTTTGCTTAAAAGCTCCACAGCCTCTTTACACATAGTAGAAAAGGTGGTATAAGCACCTAGTAATCCTGTACATATGCCTAGTCTTAGTGACTCATCTATTTTTATAATTTCTAAAGCAGTTACAGTTATTAAAGCTAGAAGAAAACTACCTGTTATATTGATGAATAGTGTATTAATTGGAATGAATTCTTTATAACTATTAATTGGAGTGGTTTTAATCCAAAACCTTATAATGGCGCCTAGAAAGCCTCCTGCACCTATAAAAATATATTTCTTCATATTAGAAGTCTCCTTTTGATTACAAGTTAGTCAACAAAAAAAGCCCTACTCTAATGAAAACATTAAAGTAGGAGCCATTAGCTTTTCGCAGTTAAAGGTGAGCTCCATCACCTAGATTAATTATACTATGTTTTCTAGGAATTTCAAGGAAATTTCATAAGACCTTCTTATATTAGGGCACTGAGAAAGGTGTCTTTTTAATTTGTAAATTTATTATATTGAGTAAATGAAGAATAGTTATGTCACATAAGTGTTTATTAGTATATAAAATCTTAGAAAAATTAGAAAATATAGATTTCATTGTACTTTTACTCTAGTTAGTGGCAAAGTTAATGGAGCAAAAAATTATGTAAGTTTAGTGAATAATAGAAAGATATTAGCTTTAAGAGTTTGGTTAACCCAAGCTCTTTTTATTTTGCAAGAACAGATAAGGGAACGCTGTAAGTGATACTTTCTAAAGATTTATTTATAGTTTATACTTGTATTTGACGCCAAAAGTTCGTCAAAAAACAAATATAAATATTCAAGTATATAAACATAAAAGAAATGAATTAGTCTATATTTTTGTTATTTACAACAGTTTTTGAGATGTATAAATGATAAATTTGTTTTATACTAGAACTATTGTATTTTAACTAAAAAATTTTAGTTAGCAATAATACTTATGATTAATTAACAGAATAATTGTTTAGAATGAATATAGAAATGGATTTGGGAGGTAAAGCTTCAATGCTTGAAAATGCAAAAGGTCTGTTAAAACGATACTATGGATATGACAGCTTTAGAAAAGGGCAGGAGAAAGTTATAGAAAGTATATTATCAGGTAAGGATACCTTTGGAATAATGCCAACGGGGGCTGGTAAATCTATATGTTATCAGATACCAGCACTATTATTAAGCGGCATAACTATTGTAGTTTCTCCTTTAATTTCTTTGATGAAGGATCAAGTAGATTCTTTGAATAGTATAGGAATAAAGGCGGCTTTCATAAATAGTACTTTAGATCAAAATGAGGTGCAAGAAAGAATACTTATGGCAGTAAGCGGGTATACAAAATTATTGTACGTAGCACCGGAAAGATTGGAGTCAGATAGCTTCTGCCAATTATTGAGAACTATGCCTGTTTCTATGGTGGCAGTGGACGAGTCTCACTGTGTATCCCAGTGGGGACATGATTTTAGGACTAGTTACAGAGCCATTGCACCTTTAATTAGATCACTTTCCCCAAGACCTATTGTAGCAGCTTTTACAGCTACAGCTACAGAAGAGGTAAAAGGAGATGTAATAAGACTTTTAGAGTTAAAAAATCCTAATATATTTGCTACTGGCTTTGACAGGCAAAATCTATTTTTTTCTGTTATTAGAGGAGAAAATAAAAAAGACTACCTGCTTAAGTATATTGAGGATAATAAAAAAGATGTAGGAATAGTATATGCAGCAACAAGAAAAGAAGTGGACAGCATTCATGAACTTTTAAGTAATAAAGGATATGCTGTATCTAAATATCATGCTGGCTTAAGTGATGCTGTAAGAACAAAGGCACAGGAAGATTTTTTATATGATAATGTAAATATAATTGTAGCTACCAATGCCTTTGGTATGGGGATAGATAAGTCAAATGTAAGGTATGTAATACACTATAATATTACTAAAAATATGGAGGCATACTACCAAGAAGCTGGCCGTGCTGGTAGAGATGGAGAGCCCAGTGAGTGTGTGCTTTTATTTGGACCACAAGATACAATACTTCAAAAATTTTTAATTGAGCAAAGTATATTTTCTGAAGAAAGAAGAATTAATGAATATAGAAGACTTCAGGATATGGTTGATTATTGCCATACTACAAAATGTTTAAGAAAGTATATCCTAGACTACTTTGGAGATGAGTATACTGAGGAAGGCTGTGATAACTGTAGTAATTGCAAAGATGAGACAGAACTTACGGATATAACCATAGAAGCTCAGAAAATTTTCTCTTGTATAGCTAGAATGCAGCAAAGATTTGGTACAGTAATGGTTGCTCAAGTACTTAAGGCATCTAAGGATAAAAAAGTTTTAGAGTTAGGATTTGACAAGCTTTCAACCTATGGGATTATGAAAGAATATACCTTAAAGGAAGTTAAGGACTTAATAAATGTGCTCATTGCAGATAACTATTTATTCTTAACAGAAAGCCAATTTCCGGTAGTTAGATTAAAGGAAAAAGCTGTAGAAGTACTTAAAGGCAGAGAAAAGGTATTTCAAAGAATACAAAAAAGAAAAGTTAAGGCAGAGAAAGATAACTCTCTATTTGTTCTATTAAAAGAAGTAAGAAAGAGTATTTCTGAGAGAGAAATGATTCCTCCTTACATAATTTTTGCAGATAGTACTCTTCGTGAAATGAGTGAATACTATCCAATAGATGAAGAAGCTATGCTGAACATAAAAGGGGTAGGGGAAGCTAAGCTTAAAAAGTATGGAGAGGACTTTTTAAAGACTATTGTAGAATATACTGCAGACCACGGAATAAAAGGTATGAGTGGAAAAATACACATAGACAACTTAGAAAATAAATCAAAAAATGAAATAGACATTAGTAAAAATTCACTAAAGAAGAGTGATGTACCAAGTCATATTATAACCTTAAACATGTATAAGGAGGGTAAGAGTCTAAAACAAATATCAGAGGAAAGAGATATGAAATTTACTACAGTGGAAGACCACATAATGAGATGTGCCTTAGAAGGATTAGAAGTAGATTTAAACTCATTGATACCTGAAGGACATGAAAAACTTATAGTAGAGGCAATTGAGAAGGTAGGGGCGAAAAGGTTAAAAATAATAAAAGAAGCTCTTCCAGAAGAAGTTAGCTATACTTCTATAAAGGCGGTTATTTGTAAAGTTAAAGGTAATAATTAGTAGTATACTTACGCTTTAGATATAAAAATATTACTTCAAGGGTTGTTCTAATAATGAACTTTAGAACAACCCTTGAGTTTTTTGTCTTATAGACTTTTCTAATTATACAATAAACTTACTAACTAGATTTTTTAGTTCAATTGAGATATCTTTAAGTTTTGCTGAAGCATTAGATATTTGAGACATATTTGCTGATTGTTCTTGAACTGATGATGATATTTCTTCCGTGGTAGCTGCTGATTGTTCAGAAATAGAAGAGATCTCTTCTGTAGCTTTTATAACTTCAGCTTTTTTCTTATTCATACTACTAATTTCATTAGTTAGGTCATCTATAGAGCTGTTTATAATATCCACTGATTTTTTTATTTCATTAAAGGCTGATAAGCTTTCGTCGGAAATGGAATTTGTGTTACAAGCAAAGGTTTTTGTATTAAGGATTAAAGTTTTGGTGCCTTCTATCTCATGTCTAACTTCATCAATTATATTTTCAATTTCTCTGGTAGAGTTTGATGTCTCACTTGCTAGTTTTCTTATCTCTTCTGCTACAACAGCAAATCCAGAGCCTGCTTTACCTGCTCTTGCTGCCTCTATGGCTGCATTTAAAGATAACAAATTCACTTGTTCAGCAATTGATTTGATAGTGTCAATTATCTTTCTTATTCCTTCTGATTTGCTGTCCAGTGAGACTATTTTATTAGATACCATTTCAGATGCACTAGTGGTTTGGTTTATAGCTTCCTTTAGTCTATTCATTGCACTTAATCCATTTTCTGTAGTTGTTTCGGTATTTTTAGCATATTCCTTAACGTTATTTGAGCTAGTAACAACGGCATTTATACTTTCGGATAAATCATTAAGATTATCTGCACTTTCGCTTATATTTTTTGCAAGACTTGAAATTCCCTCTGCTAGGTCATTAGTACCTTTGGCAACACCTTCGATTGATTTAGTAGTCTCAGCAATAGTATTTGAAAGTTCATTGGAATTAGAATAGGCATTGTCCGACACTACTTTAATATTTGATATCAATTTGCTAAGAATATAATTAGTGTCAATAGTTGCCTTTGCCATGATTCCAGTTTCATCTCTAAGCTTCAGTAATGAATTATACTCTCCACTATTAGTTAAATTTAACTGGGATGTTTTTTCAATTAGTTTTGTTAGCTTATTTATAGGTTTTGTAATCATAGCACTAATAAATAATGCTATGAAAATACTTAGTACTACCATTACAGCAGATAACAATATTACATTCCTAGTGGAACTACTAATACTTGAAAAACACTCGGACTTAGTAACTGGCATATAAAGTCTAAAACCATTACTTAGTTTTGCGTAGATTATATATTTACTTACTCCATCAAAGGTTGATTGTGCAATTCCTATATTGTTTTTCTCCATATCATCAATGATAAATTTATGACTACCGTTATCCAAAGTTTTAAGGTTATCCTTTTCGGTTAACTTGGGATCAATTAAAAAATTATAATTTGAATCAAGTAAAGAGATATAGCCAGAATTATATATTTTTGTTTCTTTAATGCTGCCGAATAAGTCATCAAAAAGAATATCCATACCTAGTACTCCTATGGTTTTATCATCTTTATATATAGGTGATACATAGGAAATCATATATTTGTTGATGTTTTTATTAAGATAGGGATGTAGCCACACACCTTTACCAGCGTTTATAGGTTCATAATACCAACCTACATGCTCTCTATCAGACTTATCATATTGGGATATATCCGTTAGCTGCTGTTTATTAAGAGTACCTTTACCATCAGTATCTGCATACCATATACCCTTTTGATTCCCGAAGATATCAGGATTTAGAAAAAGATAGGTTCCCATGCTGCCCTTAGTATTTTTGGTAGCCTCTTTTATAATGTTTTCATTAAGATTAGTATAATTCTCCAGATAAAGAGTATCAGAGATCATTTTGTTAACATCCATAGTGGAGACTAGAGTGTTAGTAAGAAAGTTAACGGAGTTTTCCACATCTGAGAGAGTTTTATCATACTTATTTTTATTATTTTCCCCCATTAATATAAGCTTTTGTTTAATTTCTTCTCGTAGGGAGTTTGTGTTTTTGGTTTGTAGATAGCCACTAATTATAGTACATACTATGATAGATGTAATTGCAATGGCTAAAATTATTTTTGACTTTATTGAATGTATAAATGTAAGCTTATCCAATTTTATCCTCCCCTGATATATACCAAAAAGTATTCTTCTTTCATTTCGATACTATAATATTCAGTACTATGATTTTGGTGTAAATTAAATTTTACTGAAAGAGTTAAAGGTACTTAAGAAAATTTACTGTATAAAAATATATTAAAATCACTACTGAATTAATATATTTAAACAAGGATGTATTTTAACGGTTAGAATTCTAAAGTATAGAAGGCGGAGTAAGTATGATTAGTAAAAAAGCAATAAAAGAAGTTTTAGATATTTCTCTTCCAGCAGTAGGTGAAGCAACAGTATATACCTTAATGTCCATTTTCGATACCATGATGATTGGAAATTATGGTGGAAATAAAGCCTTAAGCATAGTAGGCTTAAGTACGGAGATATTATATGCCTGTGTTAATATCTTCATAGGGGCAGGGCTCTGTATTGGCATAGCTTCCTATGTGTCAAGGAGTATAGGAGCAAAAGATACAAAGGCCGCTGAGGAATATGCTTCTATAGGATTTTTGTCAGGAATTTGCCTAGCCATCACTATTTGTTATGTGCTATTCACATTTAGTGAGCAGATATTGTTTTTAGGTGGAGCTAGAGGAGGGATACTTGTCTTAGGCGATATTTTTATGAGAATTACTGTAATAGCAATATTTTTTAACATGATGATAAATGTGATTAGTTCTATATTAAGAAGTTACGGAAATACATATACACCTTTTAAGATATCTGTATTAGTGACTTTAATCAAGTTAAGTTTAGATTATATTCTGATTTTTGGAGTTATAACACCAGAATTAGGTATATTAGGTTCAGCTATAGCTTCTGTAATTTCACAATTTATTGGCTTTATTTTTATATTCTTATACTTAATCTTTAAGTCAAAAATTAAAGTTAGATTAAAGTATATACTATCAATGAAGATGGACAAGGTTAAGAAGTTATTTGGACTTTCTATACCTTCAATTATGGAAGATGGGGCCTTTAGCGTCAGCAGATTATTATGTACCTTTATTATAATGAGAGCAGGTACCGTAGCCTTTGCTGCTAATCAAATTGCCAATACTGTAGAGTCTATTTCTTTCATGCCTGGTATGGGATTTGGAGTTGCTGCAACAACCTTAGTAGGAATTAAAATTGGAGAAAAAAATTATAAGGAGGCAAAGGAATATACTTATGCCTGTGCCTTAGGGGCAGTGGCAATGATGTCTGTTTTTGCAGTTATATTTCTTCTAATGCCTAGCTTTTTGGTCAATTTATTTGTTGGAGAGGAAGAGATAAAACTAATATATATAGCATCCCTATGCTTATTTATTGGTGCTTTTGAACAACCAACTATAGCCCTTTCATCAGTATTTGCAGGAGCATTAAAGGGCTCAGGAGATACTAAAAATCCATTTTTTATATCCTTAGCTACCAGCTGGCTAATAAGACTGCCTCTAATATTTTATTTTATCTATATTTTAAAGCTTTCAATTATATATGTATGGTGGGTTACAGTAATTCAGTGGGGAATTGATGCTATACTTATGTTTATCTGTTTTGAAAGAAGAATAGAGAAAAAGTAACATGGTTTCCTAAATAGGTAGTTAAGATTGCTACCTATTTTATTTTTATTCAATAAATATCCCTTCTAATAATTCACTTTGGTTAAAGATTATATTTTATTGTATAAAAGCTTATTTAAAGTACAGAATCTTTTCTGGCCTGGTAATTATAGTAATGAATGGTAACAAGTGTTACAGAGTTTTTGAAATAGTTTTAGTATAATAGTTTTATAGGATTAAAGTGAAATAAGTATATATACTTACTTCTTGTTTGTATGACAATTGACTAATAAATAACTAGATGATAAATAGGAATTATATTAATTTATGGGGGCGAAAAAATGAAACTATTGATAATTTGTTCTGAAAAAAGTGATAGGTTACCAGAAAATGAGTTTTATATGAAGACTGATACTAGATTTGCAAATACAAAATTTGTACCACATTTAAAAAATGTTAAAGAAGTCTGTACTTTATGTGGTAAGGAATGTGTTTGGTGCAGAGGAAAGTATAATTTGAATTTTAAGGACAGCATTTCTCAAGTGGTGTATCTTCCGGATTTTTATCAACTTTTTGAAGATGATCCTTTAAAATACCTACCTGAAAAATTTGAGGAGCATGATTTAGCAGTAATTATTGGAGTTCATCAAGATATATTAGTAGAAATTCCCAGACTTGTAAAAGAGAGCGGTGGAAAAGCTATAATGGCTCCTTCTGAAAGTGGAGATTGGGTGTCAAAATGGACTAGAGAGTTAGTTATAGAAGAATGTAATAAATATGGACTAGAATATGCTTTTCCAAAACCCTTCTGTACTTTGAATTATGGTAAATTCCCTATAATTAATGAATTTATTGATGAGTTTAAACTAGGTAAACCCAAATTTAAACTTTTGGTAGATAAAGAAGACATAATTGTTGATGCAAAGGTTATAATTTCTGCACCCTGTGGTAATGGTTATAATATAGCAAAACACCTTATAGGAACTAGACTGGGGGAAGAAGCAAAGAAATCTGTAGCTAAGTTCTGGCACAGTTATCCCTGCCTTGGAGGTATGAAGGTAGACCCTGAGCTTGGAGATACTCCTCTGCATATAGGTGGGTACACACATTACAGTGCTTTAGAGAATGCGGAGATTATCAGAGTGGAATAAAGATTATGATGCAGCACAAAAACTTGAAGCACTGAACACCGGTGTGTTAAGTAGAGGTATACTACTTGAAAGCCCTCACTTTGGGAAGAAGGTCTAATGCTCCCTCAACTTCGAAAATGAACTCAAACTCAATGCTTTCTGAGAAAGCTGAGTTTAAGTTAATATTTTCGAAATCGCCAGCATAAGACCTTCTAACCCTTATTCGAAGCTTTCTACGCAGTATATCTCTACCTACGCACCTGTTTTTAGTGCAGCCAAAAGTTTTATTATACCCGTCATCACACATAAAATCTATGCGACAGCATAACTGCCCGTATACACAGACTGCCAAGTCTAATTTCTAAGCCCCTCTTTGTGTCGCATAAATTTACTTTTATGTTTCATAAATTTGTAATAAAATAGTATTACAGGGAAAATGTAATCTAAGGGGGAAGTTATATGAGTAATGAGGGAATAAAGGATGATAGACAGGGGAGAGTTCCTTTCGAGTACATTCAGAACATATTCGCAGAAACTGATCCAATAGACATATCTAATCAATCTACTATACCTTATGATAAAGAAAAAGGCTCTTTTACAATTAAAATGATGGGAAGAGAATATAGTGTTAAGCATCCATCAGGACAACTATATGATTTAGAAACATCAGAAGAAATAAAAGCATATACTATAAGAACCTTAGTTTTAAGGTATCTCGTAAACTCTAAGGCAGTGCCGCCTTTTAATAAGGATATTACTTATAAGGAAATCCCAGGAGGATTAGTTTATTATAAAAACTTTTATAACAGAACTATTTTAAAGCTTGCTCGCAGATTTGGAAATGATATAAAAAGAATGGAAGAAGGGGCGAAAGCAGTAGGTGGACAGTTACTTAAGATGGGAGACGGAGCCTGTAAGTTTGAATTTATTGACAACGTCTACATTACCTTTGTAGTTTGGCAAGGCGATGATGAGATGGAGGCTGCAGCTAACATACTTTTTGATAGAAATATAGAATACTATTTTAATGCTGAAGACCTTGCAGTGGTTGGAGATGTGGCAATTGAAATATTAAAAAGCAAAGGAAACATACCGGATTGGATAGGGCTGTATCAGAAAAAAACAGAAGATGGCTATGAAATAAATTAGGGTAGCAAAGGGACAGTAACATTAAATTCTTTATGAATTAATATTATAAGTAAACATGATAGATAAGTTGCTAATTATATAGAAAAGGAATATTCCAAACATAAATGTAGGCTGTATGATAAAATGGAGCTAAAATGTGTTTTGTTACAGTAATAAACATTTATGGAAGGAGATTCAGTATATGAAAAAAAGATTAGGTCTTATCTTAAGTTTGGCCTTAACTGTAGGTATTGTACTAACCGGTTGTGGAAATCAAAAATCAGTTAGCACTTCATCAAATGAAAAAGCGTCATCGGAAAGCAAAATAATGTTCAGCGGTTCTTCAACTATGGCTCCGATTATATCTAAAATAGCGGATACCTTTACGGAAAAAAATAAAACTTGGAATAAAGTAGAGGGAAGTATGCCAGAGAAACCTATACAAATAGCTGTTTCTTCTGCAGGTTCGGGAACAGGAGTAAAGGCTGCTTTGGAAAAGACAAGTAATTTTGGATTGGTTTCCAGAGAAGTTTCAAAGGATGAAAAAGAAAAGATGGACAAGTATAAAGAGTTTAAAATAGGTATGGATGCGTTAACTATATCTGTTAACCCTCAAAATTCTATTCTATCGAAGAAAAAAGGACTAACTAAAGAGGAGATTCAAAAGATATTTTCTGGAGAAGCAAAGCTTTGGAGTGATGTTGATCCAGCTTTACCTAAAAATAAAATAGTAATTGTGGTAAGAGATGCTGGCGGCGGTGCTGGAGAAGTATTTGAAAAGAGCATAATGGGAGATAAGAAGGTAAGTAAAGAAGCCGTGCAAGCACCTTCTATGGGAGCCTTAGGGCAAAAAATTATGGAAAATAAAGATGCTATAGGATATGCGTCAGTAGGTATAGTTGAAAAAAATGCAGGGAAGATTGTTGCAATGGATGTAGATGGAGTAACTCCTACTGCTGAAAACATCATAGAGGGTAAATATAAGATAGCAAGACCTCTTTTAGTGATTAAAAATGGTGATTTAACTGCAGAAGAAAAGTCCTTTATAAACTATATTACTTCTGAAGAAGGGCTAAAGGTAGTGAAAGAACTGGGGTTTGTTCCTGTGAAATCTGAAAAATAATTTTAGTAAGTATATAAATTATTAAAACTCGCTAGACCTATAGTCTAACGAGTTCTTTTGTAAGTATTCAAATTTTTAAAATTGATAAGGTGATTAAATGTATAAAAAGCTAGAAATACTCTTTTCTATTTTTATAAAAACATTAGCCTTCATATCCTTTAGTATTTTATGTTTAATATTAATATTTATATTAAAGGAAAGCTTAGGATTAGTCCATAAAGTACCTTTTTGGTCATTAATATCAGGAGTAGAGTGGCAGCCCTTAGAACTAAAGCCACAGGTATCTGTAATTCCATTTTTAGCAGCTACTATATACGTATCTCTTTTAGCAGTAATATTTGCAGTACCAATGGGAGTAGCCTTTGCTATTTTTATATCAATCATTGTACCAGAAAGTATTCATAAAATATTAAAGGCTTTCGTAAATATGCTGGCAGGTATTCCGTCTGTAATATATGGCTTTATCGGACTTTCAGTAGTTGTAAAGTTTTTTGAAGGCCATCTAAATTTTTCTACCGGTGAATCTATATTTGCTGGTGGAATAGTACTTGCAGTTATGATACTACCTTATATAGTTTCTACCTGTGATGAAACTATGAGCAAGGTTTACGGAAAATACAGTATATATTCTAAGTCACTTGGAATATCTAAGTGGTATATGATAAATAATCTAATAATCCCCTCTTGCGGAAGAAGTATATTAGTCTCTGTTATACTTTCTACGGGTAGAGCTATGGGGGAAACTATGGCGGTGATGATGGTTATCGGTAATAGCCCTATTATGCCTAAGCTTTTTGGTAAGGGAGAAACTATTCCAGCTCTTATAGCACTAGAAATGGGCTCTGCTCAAATTGGAAGTATTCATTATCATGCCTTATTCGCCTCAGGATTTGTACTTATGGTATTACTTTTGATTATAAACACTATATTTTACAGCATAAGCAAGAGAATAATTGTTTAGAAACTATGAAAAGAAGGAAGATTTATGATTAAGGTTTTAAAAAATGTGTTATTAGCACTATGGTATTTTTTAAGTAGTCTTATTGTAATCGGGGTTATTATATCTATTTTTGCCTATATCCTTATAAAAGGCTTATCAGTTATAAACTTGAATTTCATATTGCAAGCTCCTAAAGGTACACCTCTTGGAATAGAAGGAGGAATATTGCCAGCTATAATAGGAAGCTTAGCGTTAACCGCAATAGCTTGTATAAGTGCATCTATTTTAGGGGTAGCAACTGCTGTGTACTTAAGCCTTTACTGTACCCATAGCGTGATTAAAGAGCTAATGCACCTTGTGATAAGTTCTATTTCTGGAATTCCATCTATTGTGCTAGGTCTTTTTGGTTACTCTTTTTTAGTTTATTTTTGTGATCTTGGAATTAGTCTTATAGCAGGGGGAATTACTCTTGGAATAATGATATTTCCTTATGTAGAGGTGGTAACGGAGAAATCTATTATGGAAGTTGATAAAAGTTTGATTGTTTGTTCCTATAGTTTAGGAGTAAGTAAGTCTTATACCTTTTTTCGTATAATTCTTCCAAGTTGTGCTTCAGATATAATATCCGGGACCATAATGTCCGGAGGCTTTGCCATGGGAGCAGCAGCTCCAGTTATGCTTACATCTGCAGTAGTATCTGCACCTAATCCTGATTCACTGCTTTCACCAGTAATGGCACTGCCCTATCACCTATATATATTAGTAAGTCAAGGTATTTCTATGGAAAAAGCCTATGGAACATCACTGGTGCTTGTAATATTACTTATAGTTATAAATTTTGCAGCAGCTATTCTTACAAAAAGGAGGAAGGTATAGATTATGAATAATATACTAGAGATTAAAAACATAAATGTATACTTAGAAGGCAAACAAATTCTCAAAAATATAAGCCTTCCCGTTAGAAAAAATAAAATAACTTCAATAATAGGGCCCTCCGGATGTGGAAAATCTACCCTGTTAAAAACTATAAATCGTATACTAGAAGAAGAAAAAAGCTGCAAAGTAGAGGGACAGGTTTTTTTAAAAGGGGAAAACATTAAAGATATAGATAGGGGACTTTTAAGAAAGTCTATAGGTTGTGTTTTTCAAAACCCTACTCCTTTTCCTTTTTCAATATATAAGAACATGGTTTATGCCCTTAAATATTATGGTATAACAGATAGAAAAAAATTAAATAATATATTAGAAGAGAAGCTGAAGTTAGTAGGTCTTTATGATGAGGTAAAGGAAAATTTAAATATGTCTGCATTAAAGCTTTCAGGAGGGCAGCAGCAAAGACTTTGTATAGGGAGAACTCTTACTATTGAACCAGAAGTAATTTTAATGGACGAGCCTTGTTCTGCACTAGATTTGAAGAATACTATGAAAATAGAGGAAACATTAAAGAATTTATGTAAAAATTATACTATTATAATTGTAACCCATAATTTAGCACAGGCTAAAAGAATATCACACTATACTTCTTTTATGCTTAATGGAGAACTAGTGGAGTATGGAGAGACGGATAAAGTTTTTAATAATCCTGCTAAAGAAAGTACAAGGGAGTATATTGGAGGACTTTTTGGATAAATATTAAGAAAAAATACAAAAATTCTACAATATAGAAAGGAATTAAGCTATGATTCAAATTGATATACCAGGAAGAAAAAATTTAGTAATGGAAAACATAGTTTTTGATTATAATGGAACCTTGGCTGTAGATGGCAATTTACCTGAGGATGTTAAGGAAGCACTCATTGAACTAGCAAAGAGATTGAATGTATACATAATAACAGCGGATACCTATGGTAATGTAAGGAGTCAGTGTTCAGAACTATCGGTTAAGGTGCAAACCTTTCCAAAGGGTAATGCTACTGTTTATAAAAGAGAATTTGTAGAAAAACTTGGAGCAGAAAATACTGTGGCCGTGGGAAATGGGTTAAATGATATAGAAATGTTTAAAGCAGCAGAGTTATCAATAGCAATAATAGGAGAGGAAGGCTGCTCTACGGAAGCTCTTATAAATTCACATATAGTTGTAAAGGATATAAAAGATGTTTTCTCTATGATTTTAAAGGTGGATAGAATAAGAGCAACTCTAAGGGACTAAAATCTTCATCAATAGGGTAAGAAGTTATTGGATTCATTTAGCACTATATAATAAGAATAAAGAAGAAAAAATAACATATATTATATAATAAGGGACTGTCCATAATGCATGAAAATGCAATATGAGATGTTACTTCTCTTTTACAGGCTAAGGCACTTAACCCCATACCTTTTAAAGTATGGGGTTAAGTTATACTTTAAAAAAACAGAAAATACACTACGTATAACTGCTAAAGACTTCTTGAATAATCTTTAAAGCAATCACCACATACTTTTTTACCATTCATAAACCTTATCTTGTGTTCAGCAGAGGCTTCTCCACATTCTTCACATACTACACTTGTAAAAATTCTAGCTCTTTCTGGAAGTTGAAAACTAGGTTTTTTAAATTCAAAAAGTTCATCGTAGGAAGCGTTTAATATGTATTCCATTTCCCTCTGTCTATTCTCGCTTTTCTTACGGGATTTAACCACAATTCTAACGCCTTCTTTATCTGTTCTACTAAAGAATGTAAAGGCCATTTTTCCTGAGTCCTTAAATAATAAATTTCCTTTACCTACAGAACAGCCAGTTAAAACCTGAACTGCATCTACACAACAGGCATCATTTTCAGCTATGCAGACTATTTCTTCGTCTTTTGAAAAGCTAAGTCCTAACTTTTCTTTTGCCGCTTCACTGACTTTATAGCCTATGGCAAGTCCAGGACATTCATGTCCGTGGAACTGTACACACTTTGTCCATAATTCTTTATTCATATTAGAATCTCCCCCATAGTAATATTATATTTATTATTTACCTAATTATAACATAATTTCCGGTTCTATAACTAAAAAACTTTAAATAGAGATTTGTATTAAAAATAGTGTTTCGGAAAAATATCATTTTTACTATACCGCTTGATGAATAAAAGAAAAATTTTATTACCATAATATTAATGTTAAAAACAATAATAAACACGAGGTGAATGAATATGACACACACTTTACCAACACTTCCTTACGATTACAATGCTTTAGAACCACACTATGATGAGCAAACAGTAAGGTTGCATCATGATGCCCACCATAAATCTTATGTAGATGGATTAAATAATGCAGAGTCAAAATTAGAGGAAGCAAGAAAAAATGGTGATTTTGCACTAATAAAACATTGGGAAAGAGAATTAGCTTTCCATGGTTCAGGACATATTTTACATACACTGTTTTGGGAGAACATGGGCCCAAATGCAGGAGGAGATGCTTCTGGAGAAATTGGAGATCAAATTACTAAGGACTTTGGAAGCTATGAAGCCTTTAAGAAGCAATTCTCAGCTGCAGCGGTAGCAGTGGAAGGCTCCGGATGGACTATACTTTGCTGGAATTGCATGTTTAATAAGTTAGAAATTTTACAGGCAGAAAAGCATCAAAACTTAACTCAATGGGGTGTAAAACCTTTGCTTATCTTAGATCTATGGGAGCACGCTTATTATCTAAAATATCAAAATAAAAGAGCTGCATTTGTTGATGCTTGGTGGAATATTGTAAACTGGAATACAGTAAATGATAGATTTAAAAAAGCAACAAAATAGTTTAAGGTAAAAAAACCTCTATGTTCTACATGGAGGTTTTTTTATAAGTTAAATAAAAAATTTTATCTTTATAATAGTGAAAAAGATAATTGTAAAAAATAAATATTGAATTTATGTTAACACTATTAATAAGGAATATTTGGTATAATTAAGTAAATGGAAATAAAAGGTGGGTATGATATGGTGTATGGTATAAAAGAAATTAAAGGTGATGCCAAAGGAATGGTTTTAAAAAGGATTAGCATAAGCGGTAATGTATGCGGTAGTTATGCAGAAATAACTATAAGCCATGATTATGAAAACAAAGGAAAGGATGACATCGAGGGAGTTTACATGTTTCCGATTCCTAGGACTGCTATAATCTCTGGTTTCGAAGCGGAAATAGGAGGAAGAACTTTAAGAGCAATAGTTGAAGAAAGAGAAAAAGCAATAAAAATTTACGAAAATATAAAGAATAGGGAAAAAGAGTCCTTCTTACTAGAGGAATTCAAACCTAATGTATTTAAAATAAGTATAGGAAAAATTATATCCGGAGAAATTGTTAAAATAAGGTTATCCTATATTGATGAACTGGAGTATAAGGATAATACCTTTAAACTTAAGATTCCAGCAGTTTTTGAGCCAAAGAGAATAGATGAAGAATCACCAATTAATAGTATAAAGAATAGTATAAAAAGGAAGTTTATCAAAGAAGAAAATGAAAGTGATTTTGAATTTAAAACAAACATACTTGTAGAATCTCTCTGTAGGCTAGAATTTAAATCCACCTATCATAAAATAGATGTAGAAAGAGAAGGAGATACAGTAGCTAGGATTAATCTTCAGGATGACTATAACACTATGGATAGGGATTTTATACTTCTCATGAAGGAGCAAAATCCACTAGAGGCTGATGGAATGATTTATGAATATAAAGAAGGAGAGCAGGAAAAAGGTATAGTCTATTTAAGAATGGTGCCAAGACTAGATTTCTTTGAGGAAGAAGTAAAAGAAAGCTATGTTTTTCTAATAGATATTTCCGAAACCATGAAAGGCAATAAGTTAAAGCAGGCAAAGAATGCACTGCAATTGTGTATAAGAAACTTATCGGAAGGTGATACTTTTGACATAATTGCTGTAGGGGATACATTAAAGTATTTCGTTGATGAAGGCATGGCAGAATTTAATGCAGATAACTTGAGAAAAGCATCAAAGTGGATAGATGATTTAGAGACAGAGGAAGATGCAGATATATTTGGAGCTATTAAATACAGTCTTGAAAATGAAGTTGGTCATAACACCATACTAATTTTTACTGATGATCAGGTAGAAGAGGAAGAGGAAATATTATCTTATGTAAGAGAGAATATCGGTGATAATAGAATATTCTCCTTTGGTATTGATTCTGCTACTAATAATTATTTCCTAAATAAGCTTGCTCATGAAAGTTACGGAAAGGCAGAGTTTATAAATAAAGGAAAGAGAATTGAAGATGTTGTTTTAAGGCAGTTTACTAGAATACAAAATCCAGAAGTAGACGATATTAAGATTGATTGGGGAACATTGAAGGTTGCAAGCACTTATCCAAGAACTATAGATTATATGTATGATAGAGAACCATTTTCAATATTTGCGGATGTAGTGGGAGAAGTAAGTGGAGAAATAACTATAAAAGGAATGGTAGATGGGAAGGAATACATTAAGACAATAAACCTAGATAACTTCAATACAGAAGAAAATGCTAATCTTCTTAAAAAAGTTTGGGCAAGAAAGAGAATAAAGTCTATAGAATTAAATATGATATCCGAGCGTGGCGAAACAAGGGAAGCTATGAGAAGAAAGGTAGTAGAGCTATCTAAAAATAATGGAATCATAAGTCCTGAAACCACCTTCATATTTATGGAACTTAGATATGAACCTGTGCTAGGTATTGAACTTAGGGATATAATTCCTATAAAGGTACAAGAAGGTACATTAGCTGATGAAATAGATATGGAAGACTTTAAAGAAAATGAACAATTAGGCTTTTTATACAAATCCTATAGTGGAGATGAGGAAGAAGACATAGATCACAATCAATATTTAGATAAAGTTTATCCAAGAGAAGAACTTCTCAGGTTAATTGCTAAAAATCAACTTGCAGATGGTGCTTTTGTAGATTATGAAGACAGCAATATTGAAGATAAGGTTGAGACCACTGCTATGGCACTTTTAGCCTTTGGTATTGGTGAAGAAGATATTGATATATACTTCAATCAATTAAATAAATCTGTAGAATTTATTTACAATAATTGTATAAATGGAAGTGCTATTTTACAAAACAGAATTGGAAAAATGGCAATTCTTGCTCTAGAAAGGGCTATTGAGAAGAACTTTTTAAAGGACAGAAACGTAGAGAAAGCACAACAAACTGCAAACTACCTGTATAAGATATTGAAGGAAAGGGAAAGTGCCAAAGATATTTTAAATAATTTAGTAGAATACTCCTTCAAGAAAAATGTCATTTCCTTATTTAATATAAGCGAGGATGGAAAGAGTATTAATGAAGAAATAGTAATAAGAAAAGAAAATAATTCTATATACAGCATGTCAAAGCTGGCAGTATTAAAAGGATTAAAAGATTTATAGATACATGGTTTAATATTTACTAGAATATAATAAAAAATTTAGGGTTAAATTTTAATCCTAAATTTTTTATTATGAAAATTACTTGCAGAGTTATTATATTTGCCCTATATTATGTATAACAAATATAATAGCTATAATAAATATAACTTGGGGGAATAAGAATGGTAGAATTAGTCAATATAAGTAAAAGTTATAACGGAAAACAAAAAGCAGTAGATAACCTAAATCTCTCAATACCAAATGGAGTAATATTTGGTTTTTTAGGACCTAATGGAGCAGGAAAAACCACTACTATTAAGATGCTTACTGGGATTATAAATTCTGATGCAGGAAATATAACTATAAATGGAGTAAATATAAAGGATAATCCTATAGAGGCAAAAAAACAATTTGGTTTTGTGCCAGATAGTCCGGATATGTTTTTAAGACTTAAAGGAATTGAATATTTAAACTTTATGTCAGACATATATGGTGTAGAAAGTGAAGAAAGAGAAGATAGAATAAGAAAGTTATCAGAAAGATTTGAGATGACTAAAGCTTTAGGTGATCAAATTCAAAGTTATTCTCATGGAATGAGACAAAAAATTATTTTAACGGGAGCCCTTGTGCATAACCCATCAGTATGGATACTAGATGAGCCTATGACAGGTTTAGATCCTAAATCAGCATATATGCTGAAGGAGATGATGAGGGAGCATGCAGATAAGGGAAATACAGTGTTTTTTTCTACTCATGTTCTTGAGGTTGCAGAAAAAATATGCGATAGAATTGCTATTATAAATAAGGGAAAAATATTATTTTCTGGTACTTTTGAAGAATTAAAAGAACAATTCAAAGAGAATAAATCCTTAGAAAATATATTTTTGGAGATGACTGAAAATGAGTAGGTATATAGCCTTGACAAAGGTACTTTTGAAAAATGGAGGAAGCCCTTTAAGACAAGATAAAAAGAAGAGAAATAAAACGCTAGCAATGTGGGGGCTTTTGGCATTAGCTTTTGCACCTACAATTTTGCTTATTATACAGTTTATCGGATCTGCCTATGACGTTTTGCTAAAGATAAATCAGCAGGGACTAATACTTGGGCTAGGTGTTTCTTTTGTAAGTATATTTATATTTTTCTTTGGTATTTTTTATTCTTTAAATGTGCTTTACTTTGGAAATGATATAGAGAATTTACTGCCGCTACCTTTTAAACCTTCTGAAATTTTAGGTGCAAAGTTTACAGTAGCACTATTTTATGAATATTTAACAGAGTTAATTTTGCTGCTTCCTCTATTAATTGTTTATGGAATAAAAAGTGATGCCGGAATAGTATATTATCTTAATTCAGCGATAATATTTTTACTACTGCCTATAATGCCTTTAACTATTTCCTCAGTGTTAAATATGATACTTATGAGCTTTACAAATATAGGCAGACACAGAGATAAACTTAAAATATTAGGCGGGATTATAGCCATGTTTTTTGCCATAGGGTTAAATATTGGTATGCAAAGAATAGGCGTTTCTTCAAGGGATCCAGAGAAGATGCTTCAAATGATAACTGCTGGGAATAATTCTCTACTTGAAGCTTCAAACAAGATGTTTCCAGGAACAGCTATAGTGACCAAGGCATTAATTTATAACAGTAGTTTACAGGGACTCGTAAATATGTTTCTATTTGCAGGGATTACTTTAGTTGTAATTTTATTGTTTGTAATGTTAGGAGAAAAACTGTATTTTAGAGGGGTAGTTGGAATTTCAGAAACCTCTTCAAAAAGAAGAGAGTTGTCCTCTAAAGAGCTAGCAAAGCAAATTGTGAAAAAGACATCTCTTAATGCTTTAACAAAGAAGGAACTTAGACTTCTATTTAGAACGCCAGTTTATTTTATGAATTGTATACTAATGAATTTCTTGTGGCCAGTTTTTATGCTAATTCCAGCTTTTACCCAACCTGAAATGTTAGTAGAACTAAGAAATACTTCAGAGTTCATTAAGGATCCAAGTATAATATCTATGGTTATAGGGATATCTTTAGCTGCTAGTATATTTCTCGCTTCTACTAATGGTATAACCTCTACGGCCATATCAAGAGAAGGGCAAAATATATTTATTAGTAAGTATCTTCCCACTAGTTATAAAACCCAAATTACTGCAAAACTATTATCTGGGATAATTATGGGAACTATATCTGTAATAATTATGATTTTAGCAGCAGTATTACTTATTAGAATACCGTTATACTTGCCTTTTGTAGTATTAGTATCTTCTTTACCAGGTATTATATTTTCATCATTAGTAGGAATATTAATTGATTTAAACTTTCCAAAATTAACTTGGGATAATGAAGTAAAAGCAGTAAAACAGAACTTTAATGTAATTATAAATCTAGTACTAGGTATGATTGGAGGAGCTTTAGTTGCATTCTTAGCTATAAGACTTCAAGAATACGGTGTCACTGTAAGTATATCTCTATGTATATTATTTGTTATTATCGATTATATACTCTACCAAATCACTGTTACTAAGGGAGCAGAACTATTTGCCAATATAGAAGTTTAAATAAAGACCTCTAATCTTTTATTTTGAAAGGTTAGAGGTTTTTAAATTGTATACTTTAGAGAAAGGTATAGGGGAGTTTTTAAAAGATTACTTTTGTAATCACCTATTAACCATCATTAGAATAAGAATATATAAAAAAATAATTCAGAAAAAAGATTAGTACTATAAATAAAAAAAATGTAATAAATATATATAGGAATAATACCTTCTAAATAAAACTTTTTGAAGAAATAATAATTTAATGAGGGTTGATTATATGTTAATTTTTAAAACTGAGTCCATTATCTTTAAAGTAGATAATGAAGAGTTACCTGAGGATATAATTTTGATGATAGAAATAGAATTTAGAGAGCTTGGAACTCTAAGCGAAGAGACTATGAAAAGATATAATATAAAAATTGAGTGTACCTAAATATAAATAAGCCTTAAAGGTCTCCTTTAAGGCTTGTCTTTCTGGAACTATTTAATATATAATATGTTGGTTATATTAATATAGGATTCTATTTAGTAGATGTGCTAGGAGGCAAATTAATGAATGAATACATAGAGTTTTTTAAGTTATTAAAAAGTGCCAGAAAGGAAGATAAAATAATGAATTCAATTATAATAGATGGTTGTGTAGCAGCAGGTAAGACAAGTCTTATGAATATTATAGAAGAGGAATTTAGATATACTCCTTTTTTAGAGCCTGTAACAGACAATCCTCTATTAGATAAGTTTTACTATAATAGAAAGCGATATTCTTTTCCACTACAGATATTCTTTTTAAATAAAAGGTTTGCTATGCTTAAGGAAGCAGCTAAAATTGATGGTACTGTAATGGATAGAAGTATATATGGGGATGTAATATTTGCTAAGCTTTTAGCAGATAATCAGGAAATGGAGTCAGAAGAATATGCCCTATATAAGGACCTTTTAGCTAATATGCTTGAGCATGTGGAGCCACCTAAGCTAATGATTTATCTTAAGAGCAGCACAGATGATATCATTAGAAAGATAAAGTTAAGGGGAAGAGATTATGAACAGGTTGTTGAAAGGGAATACTGGGAGCAATTAAATAAGGAATATGAAGATTATTTTAGTGAATATAATATATCACCACTACTTGTAGTAGAGGTAGACAATCTTGATTATGTACATAATGAAAGGGACAGGGAATACATTATTTCTTTAATAAAAAATAAGCTTAAGGAAATAAGATAACATATTAAAGATATATAGCATATCCAAAAGGGCGTAAAAGTAAGTTTTTTACTTTTATGCCCTTTTTATGATTAAAAAAGAGTTATGCACAAAATATAAGAAAAATTATACCATATTAGTATGAAGTGTTAAGTAATAATTATTATTGATTGGTATTAAAAATATGGTATAATGTTAATAAAATTACAGCCAAAAATGTAGAATAATAATTTTCTGCTTTTATTATATAAATTTGGTATACCTGTTACTATAACTGAGAAATATAAAAGTATAAATTTAGTTAATTATAAATAATACTATGTTATAAGCTATTGTTTATAATCTTTAAGGAGGACTACAATAATGGAAATAGGTTTAATTGGTTTGGGAAGAATGGGCTTTAACCTTGCACTAAATATGAGAGATAAAGGTCATAAGGTAGTGGCTTTTAATAGAACGGCGGAAAAGGTGAAGGAAGCAGAAAAGGAAGGTATTACAGGAGCCTATAGCATAGAGGAGTTAGTAAATAAGTTAACTGGAAGAAAAATTATTTGGCTTATGGTGCCTGCAGGAAACACAGTAGACGATATGGTAGAGAAGCTTGTACGATTATTAAATAAGAGGGACATAATTATTGATGGAGGAAATTCAAATTATAAAGATACTCTTAGGAGATATAGAGAATTAAAGGAGAAAGAAATAGATTTTGTAGATGTGGGAACAAGCGGTGGAATAGAAGGAGCTAGAAATGGCGCTTGTACAATGGTAGGTGCTGAAGAGGATGTTTTTAAGCACATAGAGCCACTTATTAAGGATATAAGTGTAGAAAAGGGATATTTGCATACAGGTAAAAACGGTTCTGGACATTTTGTTAAAATGGTCCACAATGGTATTGAATACGGAATGATGCAAGCTATGGGAGAAGGGTTTGAAATACTTGAAAAAAGCCAATTTGATTTAAATTATAAGGAAGTAGCTAGGGTTTGGAACAATGGCTCTGTTATTCGTGGGTGGCTCATGGAGCTTGCGGAAAGTGCCTTTAGAAAGGATGCTAATTTAGATGGAATTAAGGGTATAATGTACTCATCAGGAGAGGGGTTATGGACAGTACAAGAGGCTTTAGAGCTTAAGGTTCCTGCACCAATAATCACCGAGTCTTTATTTATGAGATATCGTTCTGAACAAGAAGATACTTTTACTGGTAAGGTTGTAGCTGCACTAAGGAATGAATTTGGCGGCCATGCAGTTGCTAAGAAGTAAACAGGACATTATATTTTGGAAGATGGTGATTTAAGTGGAAATAACTAAAGACTTATCCTGTGTTATGACTATTTTCGGAGGTACAGGGGATCTTGCTCATAGAAAACTTATACCTGCTATATATAACTTACTTCATGAGAATATGCTGCCAGAAAACTTTGCGGTGGTAGCTGTTGGAAGAAGAGACCTATCTCATGAAGAGTATAGAGATAGTATATATCAATCAATACAAAAATTTTCTAGACTTAAAATTGATAATGATCTATGGAATGTTCTTAGAAATAAAATATACTATAGTAAGTTTAGTTTTGATGATAACTTAGGCTATAGCAAACTAAATGAATTTTTGAAGGCTTTAGACAAAGAGTATCATACTAACGGAAATAGGATGTACTATCTTGCTGTAGCACCAGAATATTTTGAAGTAATAGTAGATAAGTTAAATAATCACAATATGGTTGATACTAGAGAAGGCTTTAAAAGAGTAGTTATTGAAAAACCCTTTGGAAGAGATTTGAAATCTGCTCAATACTTGAATAAAAAGATTACCGAAGTGTTCTCAGAAGATAACACTTATAGAATTGACCATTACCTTGGTAAAGAAATGATACAGAATATCATGATTATAAGGTTTGCAAACTCAATATTTGAGCCTATATGGAATAATAAATATATAGATAACATTCAAATTACTGCTATTGAAACTGTAGGTGTGGAAAATAGGGGAGGATACTATGAAAAGGCAGGAGCCCTTAGAGATATGGTTCAAAACCATATGCTTCAACTTCTTACCTTAACAGCCATGGAACCACCACCAAGCCTTAAGACTGAGCATATTAGAGACGAGAAAGTTAAGGTACTTCAGTCTCTTGAAAAGTTAACACCGGAATTTATTAAAAGTAATGTAGTTAGAGGACAATATGGAGCAGGTTCAATTGAAGGTAAAGTTGTGCCTGCCTATAGAAACGAAGCTAATGTATCACCGGAGTCAAAAGTTGAAACCTTTGCGGCGTTAAAGATGCATGTACAGAACTTTAGATGGGCTGGAGTACCCTTTTATATAAGAAGTGGCAAGAGACTTGATAGGAAATCTACTGAAATAACTGTACAATTTAAGGAACTTCCTAATATTTTATACTTTAAAGAAAATAAGGAACTGCAGCCTAATTTGCTTACTATAAAAGTTAACCCAATGGAAGGGGTAGTATTTCAGTTTAATGGCAAGGAGCCAGGTTCAAGGAATAATATTCTTCCCCTTCAGATGGATTTTTGTCAAAATTGCGAATTTGAGAGCAATACACCAGAAGCTTATGAGAGATTGCTTTATGATGTTATGAAAGGTGATCCTACTCTCTTTACAAGATGGGATGAGGTTGAGTACTCATGGAAATTTGTTGACAGTATCTTAGAGGCATGGAAAAGTGAAGAAAACAGTTTTCCTAACTATGAGGCAGGCAGCAATGGTCCTAGAGAAGCGGAACTGCTGTTATCTAGAGATAACAGAAAATGGTGGAATATAGAGTCTAACAGTTTTTGTGCAAGAAAATAAGAGTTCTAAATTTAGTCTATTGGTTTAAAGGAGAAATAAATGAAAATTTATGATATTTCAATGAATATACACCATGATATGATGGTATATAAGAATAAGGAAGAGAAGAGACCCGTTTTAAATAATGTTCAGAACTTTATTAACAGCAGTGCTTATGAATCTAGAATTTCAATGGATATGCACACAGGAACTCATGTTGATGCACCTCTTCATATGATTGAAGAAGGCAGCACTATTGAAACTCTTGATTTAAATACTGTTATAACTAAATGTAAGGTTTTGGATTTAACTAATGTTCATAATACAATAATGAGGGAAGATCTGATAAAAAAAGATATACAAAAGGGAGACTTTATAATATTAAAGACAAGAAATTCTAATACAGAAGAATTTGATTTTGACTTTGTTTATCTAGAGAAGAGTGGAGCAGAGTACCTAAAGGAAAAGGAGGTAAAGGGCGTTGGAACTGATGGATTAGGAATAGAAAGAAGTCAGCCAAACCATGAGACACATAAAATCCTAATGGAAGCGGGAATTACCATAGTAGAGGGACTTAGGCTGAAAGATATTAGTGAAGGAAGTTATGTACTTTGTGCTCCACCTTTAAAAATAAAGGGTGCAGAAGCTGCGCCAACAAGGGCATTGTTGATTGAAGGAATCACTTTATAAAAAATTAATATTAATAGTAATTAACAGTTACACCTCCTAACTACAAAGTTAGGGGGTAAATTTTAGGCCAGCTTTCAGATGAAATAAAGAATATTAAGAGTTCAACAAATAAGCTTAATGAACTTTCCCAATTACAGGTTAAAGCTTCTAATGAGGTAAACTTAGCTGTAGACAAGTTAGTCGCAGAAACTAGATAAAAGCTGATTATAAAACTACTTACGCTATAATAAATTGTGTAGGTAGTTTTATAATCCACCTAATAACTCTATTTAAGATATAAGTAAACATAACAATGATTTTTAGAATATATTAAATGCCGACAATGTAGTCTACTTAGCCAAAATATTCAACAGCCAATATAGTAGTGGCAGAGATAGCAGGGATAGTAAGGTGGATACACATATGCCTATAGATCCAAAGTAGGTATCACTGCCATATTTTTTTGCAAATATGGCAGTGGTAGGAGCAGAGGGCATAGCAGTTAAAATTACTGCTATGGCTAGCAGAGTAAATTTTATATTAAAAAAAATCAGCATAAAAGGAAGTAAAGGTACAATTATTAGTTTAGCAAAAACTGCTTGCCAAAGATGCTTGTCTTTGCATAGTTTCAAAAGTACATCTTTTTTTAAATTACCAATAAGGCTACCAATAAGAAGCATGGAAAGAGGAGTTGTAGGTGTGCCAAGGTTTTCAAGGAATTTTGATATAGTCAAAGGAAGCTTAAAAGGCATAAGAAAGAGTAATAAGCCAAAAGAAGTAGCAAGGACACCAGGATTTAGTATTAGTATCCTCCAAGAAAAAGTTAGTTGTTCTTTTGCGATTAAATATACTCCGTAGGTCCAAATCAAGAATAAGAAAAAAAGGTTGAATACGGAAGCATACATAACTCCTTCCTTTGAAAATAAAGAAAAACAAAGAGCATAGCCAAGAAAGCCTTGATTACCAAAGATTATTAAGCTTTGATAAACGCCTCCTTTATCTTCTGGAAGGTTGTTCTGTCTTGCCATAAAGAATGCTAATATACAAGCTAAAACAAGAATATATATTGATAGGAATATTAAAGTGTAGAAATTCTTTAAAAAAGAAAAGGAAAAAGGGAAATCCATAGAAAAGACAATTAATGCCGGCAAAGTAATATAGAGAATTATGTTGGTAAGAGCTTTATCAGCAGTGTCATCAATAATACCAAATTTTTTAGCTGCGTAACCAACTAAAGCAATACTATATAAAATTATAAGCTGCTGAATAAAGGAAAGCATTTCTAACATAGACACCCTCCTTAGGAAATTCTTTATATAAATTTAAATTAATCCCTCGCCCACTTATCTTAAGCTAGGAATTAATTTAAATTTATCATCAATAGTAAAGTATTTGATCAATGCTAGTGTTGCGGTGGGCTTATAATAATATCTAACTCTATTAAGTTAGGGGCTTCTTCCTCTAATACTAACTGATTACAATCAATTTCCTGTCTTTCAGTACCATTTAATTTATACATCTTCTCTATAACTGCTTCAACGGAAACTTTCAAATTTTTTTTATTATTAATATCCTCTAGTGAATGTTTCAAGTAGATCACCTCTATATATTAATGTTAAAAGGGTATGTTAAATTTATTGAAAAACCAGTTGTCATCATATATACGTCGCCTAAAATAGTTTTTGCGATGTTCATGACTATTACTTATCTTTATTTTTTCTATTATTTTTTCAAAATGAGGATAATCATTCATTAATTTTATTAATTTTTTAACCCTAGCCTTATTAAAATGGATAATGGCTATTCTTAACTTATTATAATGAAAATCTACTATATTTACATTATAAGGCTGAACTTTTCTAAATTTATGACCAACCTTAACAGCAGGGTGTACGAAAATTTTATATCCAAAAAGCCAGAGTTTAAGTGATAATTCCACATCCTCATAACCCCAGCTAGTAAATAAGGGATCAAAACCTCCTACAGCATGAAATACATCTCTTTTAATAATCATACAGGCACCAGGAGCCAATGGGATTTCTCCTATACTGTTAGGCCTCTCCAGCCAATAGGTTTCTAGATTTTCATTCCAGTTTTGACCATAGCCTACAGCACTGTTAGGGTGAAAATGTCCAATACCTGGACAAATTACGCTAACTTCCCTATTATTAAAAGCTTCTAGCATAGTATTAAGCCAGCCTTCCCTCATAGTGAGATGTGCATCACAAAAGATTAGAAATCTCGCATCAGATGCTAGAGCTGCTCCTAAGTTTCTAGCCTGTGATGGACCTATTCCCTTTGTTTGAATTAGCGATACGTTAGGATAACGTTTAGAAGCACTCTTTAAAAATTCACAACAGCTATCGTTAGAATTGTCATCTATAACAAAAATATCTGATAGCTTTTTAGCTTCAGTTTTTAACATAAAGTCTATAGTTTGCTTAAGATAGATTCCTTCATTTTTACATGGAATTATAATAGCTGAATCTCTTTTTCCTAGGTCACCCATGAATTATTCTTCTTCCTCATACTCAGTATCCATTGGTTCACAGGTACTTTTCACAGATTTAGAGGAAGGCTCATATACTAGACCATTTAGATACAGTATTTTTAATACTATTTTATCACCGGGATATAAAGGTCCTAAAAGAAATTGACCATTATCATCAGTTATTGCATGGCCAATAGGCTCAAGCTCTGATGTGATTTCAGCATCACAGTGAGGGTGTTTTAATTTAAAGATTTTTACTACAGAGCAAGGTGCTGGTTCACCATCTGGAAAACGAACTGTACCTAGTATAACTTTTCTATAATCCTTTTGCAGAAAAAAATCCATATCTAATTGGTCTGTACTTGTTTTTTCATCACTGTCGGGAATTTCGATAACAAATCGGTTTATTTGATAATCCATACTTTACACCTCTTAATCAAATTTATAGTATTCCTCTAAATAACGGAATGCCTTACCAGATTTTATATTAGGTTTATCAATAGCCTTTTTAAGGATAACATTTTCAAAGGCATATATTACATCATTGAAACCAAAGTTTGACCTTATAAAAGCAGTACTAGAATATCTCGGATTAATTTCGAAGATTACAGGAGCACTATCCTTTTGTTTTCGCAACTGAATATTAATAGAACCGGATAAATTTAGAATTCTTGCTACTGATTTACACAATTCTTCTATATCTTTGTCGAAAACAACTTTAACTTCACTGCTTACCCCATCCTTCAAAGTCCTTTCAAGGGTAATTACGTATGTTTCATTGTTAAAAGGATCTCTATAAACTCCGTTGGTATATTCAAGTCCAGTAATATACTCTTGAAGCATATAACTGCTGTCTAGATTTTTTATAGATTTAAAGTCTAAAATATCTCTAACCATATAAAAATCCTTTGAGCCACTACTAGAAAGCTTCTTTACTATAAAGGGATAATTGAAATCTTTCAGCAACATATCAACAGATACTGAACTGTTATATAGGATTGAATGAGGATAAGGAAAATGGTTATTTTTCAAAAACTGAACTGTTTTTAATTTATCTCTGCATATATTAATTATCCCAGGTGAAGGCATAACAATACGAGGGCGAATCTCCTCATCAATCTCCAAGAAATGATCAGAAATATATAAGAGCTCCTGCTCGCTGCAAATATAAACCAAGTCTATTGAATTTTCAGTAATAAATCTATTTATAAATTCGGGATAGGTTGAATCCTTTGCTTTAGGTATGGTTTGAAAAAGGTTACAAAATAGAGGATGAGGCTCGTAGTTTCTACAGTCAGTTCCAAAGATCTTTATATTGTAGTTAGAACGACAGAGAGCTTTACAAACTGCCTGACCTAAATCACCTCCAATAGAAGTAACTAAAGCCTTATATTGTTTCATGATAAATCCTTCCTTTATGATGAATAGTCCTATATATAAATATGCGATATATTATTGTTATATGTAACTTAATAAATTAACTTTGCATAGCTTAATGTTATAGATATTAATATTACTTAGACTTATATCTTATATTAGGAGGACTTTATATGGAAAAGATATTAGTCATTGCAGCTCATCCTGATGATGAGATTTTAGGCTGTGGTGGAACTATTAAGCGTCTTATAGATGAAGGCAATGAAGCCTATTCATTGATTTTATCTGATGGCACTACTTCTAGGCATGGTAACTTAACGGAAGTAGTATTAGAAGAGATTAAAAATAGGCTTAAGCAAAGCCAAGCTGCAGCTAAAATTATTGGGTATAAGGAACTATTTTTCTGTCAGTTTGTTGATAATAGCTTTGATAAAGACACCCTTTTAGAAATAGTAAAAGCTATAGAAAAATATATAGTTCTCTTAAAGCCATCTATTATATTTACTCATCATTATGGGGATTTAAATATTGATCACCAGAGAACTTTTCAAGCAGTTCAAACGGCATCAAGGCCTATGGTTAACTGCCCAGTGAAAGAATTATATTGCTTTGAAACCTTTTCTGCCACAGAGTGGAGCTTTATAGACAAAGATAAATTTGTTCCTAACTATTTTGTAAATATAGAAACTACCTTAAAAGATAAGCTTCAAGCAATAAAATGCTATAAATCTGAATTGAGGCAATTCCCTCATCCCCGCTCCATAGAAGGGTTGGAAACTGCTGCAAGAAGGTGGGGTACAGTTATAGGCTGTAACTATGCAGAAGCCTTCGAATTAGTTCGAAAAATTATTCCATAGTAAAAACCAAAGGAGAATTGAAAAAAAATCAATTCTCCATTTTTATATTTTCCTTGTGACCTAAAAGCTGAAAATTAAAGCTTATATCAGAACTAGATGCACTGGCTTGATGGATTTCAACTGCTATTACATTATCACCCTTTCTAAGAAGACTTGTGCTTATTGTAACCTTTTGGTAAGAAGTTTCATCTGCGCCACTCAAAGCTTTTACTGCTAAAGTATTATAATGAATTTTACCAGAAGGCATATTAGTTCTATATATTTCTGTTCCATTCAAATATACAACTGCTCCATCATCTCGCTGAATTCGAAGAGTTAAATCACTATACTGAGATGGCACATCTATAGTAAAATGCTTTCTAAAATAGGTTGTAATATATTTTTTGTAAACATTAGGTCCGTAACTTACAACAGTAGCTTCACCACCATCACCATATCCAAATTCTGCCAAACCAGAAGACCATTTAGAGTCATCAAAATTCAGTTCCTTCCACTGGGTTCCTTGGTTGGAGCCGTTGTCTAAGTATCTCCAAGTTGAACTAAGAGGAATTAAAATATCAGAAACATTGTTATCTTTAATCTTATTGCTAAAGGATGTAAGGCTACAGCTATCTATAAGAGTAGTATTATTATCGTAGGCATGTAGAGTAACTCCTTGGCTCGTGATGTCTAAAACAACATAGTGATAAATCGCTAATGGACCAACTACAACATTTTTTATATCTTTTATATGTCCATTTAGTGAAGAACCTGCTCCACCAGTGGTAATATGATAAATAGGGTTTTTTATAATAAGTCCTTTGGTATTAAAAGACTTATCAATAATACGTCTGCAGTAGTTGTGCTCATGGCCTACAAAAACTGCTGTTACATTGTACCGATCAATAATTGACCAGAGCGCATCTCGTTCGCATTTACTACTATCTAGGCTTTCGCTATAATGATGTCCTGTAGGGAAAGCTGGTAGGTGAAACATAACAAAATTATATTTTCTAGTGCTGCTTTCTAAAGTGTTTTCTAACCAAGTTAATTGTTTTGGATCAAGAGCATAACCTCCTCCCTTACCCCAGCGGTTGGAGTTTAGAAAAATAAAACGGGTATTTAAATGATCAAAATAGTATACAGTTCTTTGATATTTTTCTAATTGCTCATTTGGGAGATGGGAAAAAGCGTTACTAAAGGCAGTTTCATTGTTTTCATGGTTTCCTAAAAGAGTATAAAACATATTAATTGGATAATAATTATTTACAAATTGTTTCCACTTATCTAATTGTTCACTGACATTGGAACCACCATAAACCATGTCTCCTAAAAAAAATATAAAATCTGGTTGAGGAGATAACTTTTTAATATTAGAGAGGAGGTTGTGAAGCATTTCGGAGTTAAAGGCTATAGTATGCTTACTGCAATCACCCATTAGTACAATACGAAAGGAAGATTTCATCTATATCCCCTCCAATAATAGTTTGTTTTTTAAAAATTCTTCTGTTTTAGTTATACCTTCAGCCAGAGAAACCTCTGGTTTCCAGCAAAGTGTTTTTTCAGCTAGTTTTGAATTGCATAGTAATTTTTTTATCTCACTTTGAGGGTGAATATGAGGTATATATTTAATACTTCCATCTTCACCGGCAATCATTTTAGCTAAGTCGGTAATAGATATATCGCTACCACTGCCTGCATTCAACACTTTTCCCTCTGTGCGGCTACTGTATCCTGCAGCAACTACAAAGTTTGCACAATCGGTAACATATAAAAAGTCTCTAGTTTGTTTTCCGCTACCGTAGACTTTTAGTGGCTTGTTCATAAGTTTTTTATTTATAAAAATAGAAATAACTCCACCTTCGCTATTCTGCTTTTGGTAAGGACCATAGGTGTTGAAGGGGCGAAGAATAGTCACAGGAAGACCGTAAGCATAATAAAAAGATAAAGCTAGTTGTTCACCTGCCAATTTAGCAGCAGCATAAGGGGATGTAGGACAGGTACTATGATTTTCCGAAATTCCTTCTTCATCTAAAGCTCTACTATAAACCATGCAGGTGCTCATATAAACAAATTTTGTATTACTATGCCTACACTGCTCCAGAAGATTGAAGGTTCCTATCACATCATTTTCAAAAGTAGTTTTAGGATTGTCAATACTATCTTGAACATTGATTGAAGCTGCTAAGTGATAGCAAATATCAAATTTATTTGTAAAAAGAGTTTCTAAAAGGGGGAGATTTGTTATACTGCCCTTTATAAAAAAGATTTTAGGATAGTTAACCTGAAACTCTTTTATATTATCCATTGAACTATTTGAAAGATTATCTAGTATCCAGACATTATGATTATCCTCTATAAGTCTTTTTACTACCCATCTTCCAATAAAGCCTGTACCACCAGTTACTAATATATTCATATCTCACTTCCTCCTCTATACTGTAAAAATTCTGTTATTGACCATCATAGTAATTTATTAGCTAGAAGAAAATTTATAATTTCCTCCTTTGTAAGAAGTCTATTAGTATGGGATGATATTTCGCCAGATACTGCTTTGCAGTTTTTTATAGGATATATATTCTTGCTACCTTTTAAAATAGTAGGAAGTATGCAATAATAATCATCAAACTCTAAGGATCTTTCTGCCTCATGAGTTGTGATTAGTTCCTCAAATAATTTTTCAGAAGGTTGTTTTCCAATAAACTGTACTTTTATACTTTTGGGGTCTTTAAAGAAAGCTGGTGCTAAATAATTGATTAAAGCTTCAGCTAAGTCTTCTATGCGGATACTTGGCATCTTTTTTATAAATATTTCTCCACCAACAGCTTTTTCGGCACCTTTTAACATCAAATCAACGGCATCATCAATGGTGCATATAAACCGTGTCATCCCCGGGTCAGTAACCGTTACATAATCTTGGTTTTTTATTTGTTCTTTAAATAAGTCTAGAACACAACCTCTTGAACCTAGAACATTTCCAAAACGTACAGTGGAAAAAATTGTGTTGTTTTCATTTATAAAGTTTCCATGGGTCATAAGTCTTTCGCTATAGAGCTTCCCAACACCCATTACGGTAGTAGGATTGGCTGCTTTATCACTACTAGTAAATACAACCTTTTCCACTCCATTTAATGTTGAACTCCTTATAATGTTGTCAGTGCCGATAATATTTGTAATAAAGGCTTCCTTAGGGTTATTTTCACATATGGATACAATCTTCATAGCTGCAGTATGAAAAACTATATCTATACCTCTTAAAGCAGTATTTATGCTATGGTAGTTTCTTATATCTCCAATTATGAAGCTAACCTTAGGATTATATTTTAAATTATAAAGTTCTGCTTCTTGTTTTTGTTCATCTCTGCTGAATATATAAATATGCTTTACATCATAGTTTAGTAATCTATTCAGCAGTGCCTTTCCAATTGTACCAGTGCCACCAGTTATTAAAATGTTTTTATTGCTTAACCACATTCTCATCCCTCGCTTATTAGTTAGTAATATAGTATATGTGGTTCAACAAGATAAGGTTCCAGGATGAATAGTGATATAGTGAGAGGTAATGACTCTTTGATAATATTGATGATTTATCAAGAGATAGCTTATGTTTATAACAAGGGCTGGTAATAAATTGCTTTATAATTGCTCACAGGATGTAGTAATTTACATATATTATAAATAGAAACACTGGAAAAAAGGGGGGACTTATGATGACAAAATTGTACGATAGAAAGCCAGGACTTGTGACTATCGTCATTGCTACCTATAACTATGGCAAATTTATTGTAGATGCTCTCGATGGCATTAAAAGCCAAACCTATCCTAATATAGAGCTAATTGTAATGGACGATGATTCAGAGGATAACACAGAAGAACTTGTAAAGTCTTGGTATGGAAAATATGGAACTAAACTTTCAAACTTTATCTATTTAAAACTACCAAGAAATTGTGGTGCCGGCTGGGCTTACAATATTGGATTTCAAATTTCGCTAGGTGAATATATTGTAATCCATGATGCAGATGATGTCAGCTATCCAGAAAAAATAGAAAAGCAGGTTAAATTGTTAGAAGAACATCCTAATACAGCTATGGTAGGCACAGGCTTTAGGACTTTTACAGATAGTATTTCCAAAAGTAAGGCAGGAAGTGGTTGGTTAAGTTTTAAACCAGAAAGTATTGAAAGAAACTATAAAAAACATTTCAGGCACTGTGTTGCTTATGGTACCTTGATGTTTAGAGCTGCTATGCTAGAAGAAATTATTGGATGTTTCAAAGCTATTCCTGTTGGTAATGATATGTTTTTTGTGAATAACATTGTAAATCATGATTTTGTTGTTGAAAATATAAAGGAAGAACTACACTATGTAAGAAAACATACCGGTTCTATGAGTAGTGATTTAAGGCATAAAAAAGATATAAAGGTATTACAAAAAAGGAAAGTTACTGAAAATCTCGTCACAGTAGTATTACCTATCAAAAATAGTCAGAGTACTATTTTAAAGGCACTAAATAGTATAGCTGAGCAAACTTATCCTAACATTGAAATCATTGTGGTAGATGATAACTCTACTGATGACTCTGAAAAAATAATAAATAACTGGTATAAAAAGTATAGAAATTCTTCCGGTAAAAAAGCTGTTAAGGAATTATTATATTTTAAACCTCCTAAGGAAGTTGGGGTGCCTTGGACTTACAATATGGGAGCTTATTTATCTAGGGGAGAATACATTGCCTTTCATAATGATAAAGGTATAAGTCATCCTAAAAGAATAGAAAAACAAGTAGACTTTTTAAAGAATAATTTTATGTATGGAGCTATCGGCACAAATTGTGAACCAGGGGGCTCAAGAATAAGATATGATGATAAACTTGAGTACTCTTATATTTCAGAAGGATTAAGTTGTATTAATATTAATACCCTAATGGTAAGATATGAGCATATCCATAGAACTGCTGGTTTTAGTAATTTAATGCAGGGTGCAGCAGATTTCGAATTCATCTACAGACTACTAAACAATGGGTATAAAGTACAAAATTTAAGAGATGTTTTGTACTTTGAGCAAAGGGGTTGATTTTATGAGACCACTAATTAGCATTATTATGCCGGTATATAACTGTGAAGCTTTTATGGAAGAGAGTATTAGAAGTATACTAGAGCAGACCTATAGGAACTGGGAATTGATAATTGTAAATGATGGTTCGGAGGATAAAACAGAAGAAAAAATATCTGGAATAAAGGACGTTAGAATTCGTTTAGTAAACCTAAAGCAGCATCAAGGACTTACTTATGCCTTTTTAGAGGGATACAAGCTTGCGAAGGGAGATTTTGTCATAAGGCATGACGGTGATGACATAAGTGCACCTAACCGCTTAGAATTACAGTTAAAATACTTGTTGGAAAATCCACAGGATGGTATGGTATCCTGTCTTATTTCTTGCTTTACAAGAGACCAATCCTTGGCAAAGGACTGTACTTTTGTGGAAAGAATTCAAAATCATTATGTTACTTATGAAGATATTCAAAAGGCCATTATTGGAGGCTTCATCCCTATTCTATTTCCTACCTTAATGATTCGTAAAGAACTTATGGATAAAGTGAATTTTGAAAATAAGACTCTGGAGCTTGACGACCATGTAGAGCTGTTACTAGAGCTTATTAAAATGGGCAAAGTAAGAAAAGTAGAGGCTATTCTATATTCTTATAGAAGACATAAGGATGCATACCATATGCAAAACGAAAAGGAATATAATAAGCAAGTATCTAAACTTCTTAAAGACCCTTCTGTTAAAAATCATCTTCAATATAACGATTTTTATAAGGAGTTAAAGGTTATTGAGAACAAAATACAAGTAAATGAGAAAAGTAATATACGAGTATTGATGCTTATAGATGCATTAAATGTTGGTGGAACAGAAACACATGTGGTTAATCTTACAAGAAAGTTAATTCAAAGGGGAGTTTATGTGGTAGTAGGGACTTCCGGTGGACCTACAGAAGCAATACTACATTCCTATGGGATAAAAGTAATTAAAATTCCTATGGATACAGATTATATATCTAATAAGAAAAAGTTTGGTATGCTAAAGCTGGTAAAGAACATTATTGACGAAGAGAAAATAAACTTAGTTCACTGTCATCTCTTTGCAAGTATGCAGCTTGCCAGTGAACTTTATAGAATGTATAAGATACCTTATGTCGTTACCGTTCATGGGCTATTTTATCCTAATAGTGTTTTATACTCTAGCTGTATAATGGCATCTAAGGTCATTGCAGTAAGCGAACCAGTAAAAGAAATGCTGGAGGCAAAACTTGAAGATAAGATTAAGGGCAAAGTTGTTGTAATTCAAAATGGAGTCAGTACAGATATGCTTAAAGATTCTTCTAGGTCTGCAGACATAAGAAGAGAACTTAGCATTCCAAGAAATGCAGGAATTCTGTGTTACTGTAGTAGATTAGATTGGAACAAGACCGACGCAGCCCGTGTATTTTTATTTAGCTATTCTCAACTTCTAGGACAGTTCCATAATCTACACGCAGTTATAGTAGGAGATGGTCCAGGAAAGGAGGGTATAGAAAAGGAAGCACAGGTTATCAATGAAATGGTAAATGAAAAGGTCGTTCATGTAGTAGGTGCTAAGGTAGATGTAATACCTTATTATAAAGAAAGTGAGATAATAATAGGTACTGGAAGAGTCGCCTTGGAAGGAATGTTATGCAGCAAACCAATAATTGCTGTAGGAAATCAAGGTTACGCGGGACCTATAACTGAAAGAACCAGAGATATTCAATGGAAGATGTATTTTGGAGATCATGATGCTTTAGAGAAACCTAATGCTGCTAGAATAGCCAGAGATATAAAACACCTAATATTAAACCCAGAAGCACGTAAAAAAATAGGAGACTGGGGAAAAAGCTGGTGTGAAAGAAACTTTAATAATGATGAATTGGTAAGGGAGATAATACAGATCTATAAAAATACTTTAAGTGATTTAAGATAGAAAATATTTTAGTAGCTGTCTAAGGGATAGAAGGTAATTTCTAGAACTAGACAGTATTTTTTTCTCTTTACTTTGACTCTATTAAAAGGCAAAAAGTTAATATTATACTAAATTCTACAATTTAGCTTAAAAAAACCTACATATTGACAAAATTATGCTAATTTTTATATAATGGAATTAATAGTGGAAAGTAAGTACTTACTTACCTAGGAGGAGAAATGAAGAATCTGTTTATATCAAGAAGAGAAAGAATAATTTTAGGTGCTGTAGAAATAATTGATAGATTAGGTTTGCAGGGTCTGTCTACCAAGGAGCTTGCGAAAAACCAAGGTGTAACGGAAGGCGCTTTATATAAGCATTTTAAAAGCAAAGATGAAATTATCTTAGCTGTTATAGAATACTATAGCCATTATGATGATGTGATTATAGAAACTATAAAAATAAAAGAATTAAAGTCAAAAGAGGCCATAAGATTTTTTATACAATCCTTTGCCCAGTACTATGAAAATTATCCTGCCATAACAGCTATATATAACTCATACGAGTTTTTCAGACAAAATAACGATGCATTCGAAAAAATTAAATCCATTTCTAATTCAAGAAGTAATTTTATTGCTGAGCTTGTAGAAGAAGGAAAAAAATCCGGAGAGTTTTCTATTGAATTAGATGGTGAAATGCTTTCGGCTGTAATTTTAGGTTTATTTAGAGAAACGGTAATGAAATGGAGAATGAATGAATGCAAATTCTCTTTACAGGAAAAGGTTAGTTCAACTTTGGAAATGGTTTTTAAACTAGTGTAATATTTTGGATACTAAAGAATGAAACAAAAAAAGAGTATCTATATAATATAAATAAATGATTAGGGAGATGATGGTAATGAAAAAGGTTTTAATAGTAGATGACGCGGCCTTTATGAGGGTATCCCTTAAGACAATCTTAGAGAGTAATGGCTTTGAAGTTGTAGGTGAAGCAGTAAACGGTTTAGATGGAGTGACAAAATTTAAATCACTTTGCCCTGATGTAGTTACAATGGATATAACTATGCCTGAAATGGATGGAGTAAATGCCTTAAGGGAAATTAGAAAGATAGATCCTAATGCGAAGGTTGTTATGATTTCTGCCATGGGACAAGAAACCTTTGTTAGAGAAGCAGTTATGGCAGGAGCGAAAGGATTCATTGTAAAGCCTTATAAAGAAGATTACGTAGTACAAACCCTTAATAAGCTCTAATATTATTATGAACAGAGGTTGAATTTTTATGGATGATTTACTAGATAGTCAATACGTTATCTTTAAGTTAGCTGATGATAAGTGTGCTTTAAAAATTAATGATATTTTTGAAATAATTAAGATGCAAAAGATTACCGCTGTACCTAACAGCAGAGCTTTTCTAGAGGGGATTATTAACCTCCGTGGGAAGGTTGTTCCAGTAGTGAATATACATAAGAGATTTGGAATAAAAAATTATTCTGCCACTAAGTCCACAAGAATTATTGTGGTTGAAAGTAGAGATGAAATAATAGGAATGATAGTAGATGAAGTAAGTCAAGTTCTTCGTTTTAAAGAAATTCAACAAGCACCTGATATGTTAGGTGAATTAGACAGCAGTTATTTTCTTGGAATTGGGATTATAGAAGAAGGAATTGCTGGTATCTTGAAGATTGATAAGATTCTCTACCATGAATAAAGGAGCTGAAAACTATGTCTGGAGTATTTGAACGTTCTGAAATAATTAGAGCCTTTGTGGATGAAGTGGAAGAACAGCTGCAGTTATTAGAACAAGGTATTTTAGAATTGGAGCAAAGTGGCGAAAGTCCTGAGCTTATACAAAAAATATTTCGAGTAGCTCATACCTTGAAGGGATCATCTTCTTCTATGGGATTTGAGAAAATGAAGATACTGACCCATGAAATGGAGAACGTATTGGATAAAATCCGGAATGGAATACTTTTTTTAAATAAAACTGTTATTGATATTTTATTTAAGTGTTTAGACCATTTAAAGTTATTAATAGATGAATTTGTAGTAGATAAAACAAATATAACTACAGAAATTAATGAAATAATTTCGGAACTGAACCTAATACTAGAACAAAATGTGCCCAGTGGAGAAGTTGATTTAGAAAGTCTATCAAAGGAACTTTTCCGGGATGAAGATGTGAAAATGCAAGTTGTTCAAGCAAGGGAAATGGGACTTAATACTTTACTTTGTGAAATTCATATTTCAGAAGAAAGTTTTATGAAGTTAACTAGAGCCTGTCTTATCATGAACCATTTTAATGAACTTGGAACTGTAGTAAAGACTATACCGGATTTAATGAATTTATCTGATGAATCTTCTGTAGGTAAGGTAAGTTATTTACTTATTAGTAATTATGACAAAATAGAACTTCAAAAGAATGCAGAAGAACAGTTGATGGATGTAGATAAAGTTGAAATACATAACTTTAACGAAGTACAGTGTAATCAGATAGAAAATTGTAAAGACGAAGAGACTATAGAAGAAAAAAGTGCTGCTACAGATAAAGACAAGCCTAATAGTGATAAAAAAGTACTACAAACTCTACGGGTAGATGTAGAACGGTTGGAAAAGATAATGAATTTAATAGGGGAATTAGTAATTGAACAGACTAGAATGGCCAAGGTTGGAAGTGATTTATATAATCGTTATTCCCAAGACAACTCTGTGGAAGAACTTTTAGGAATTTCTAATCATATAACCAGAGTAGTTAGTGAGCTGCAAGAGGGAGTTATGAAAACTAGGATGGTCCCTGTTAAGCAGTTGTTCAATAGACTTCCTAGAATAGTTAGGGATCTGTCAGCTGCACTAGAAAAAGAGGTCAATTTGATTCTAGAAGGTGAAGATACAGAAATGGACAAGACTATCATAGAAGAAATAAGTGATCCACTTATTCATCTAATTCGTAATTCTGTAGACCATGGAATTGAGAAATCAGAACTTCGTAAAAGTGCAGGAAAGGCAGAAAAGGGCACATTAAAAGTTACAGCATGTCACCAGGAGAATCATGTAATTATAACCGTTGAAGATGATGGAGCAGGAATAAACTTAGAGAAGATAAAAGAGTCTGCTATAGAAAAAAAACTAATAGCTCCACAAGAAGCAGAAACTATGTCTAGAGAGGATATCATAAACTTAATATTTAAAAGTGGTTTCTCTACATCAAAAACCGTAAGTGATGTATCCGGTCGTGGAGTTGGTATGGATATAGTAAGAAATCATATTGATAAGTTAAATGGCATCATAGAAACAGAAACAGAAGAAGGACAGGGCACGAAGTTTAAAATTAAGTTACCTTTAACATTAGCTATATTAAGGGGACTTTTAATAAAACTTAGAGATGTAATCTATGCACTTCCAATGAGTAATGTAATAGAAATTGTAAGAAAAGAAAAAAGTGAAATAGAAAATGTTAAGGGACAACCAATTGTTATGGTAAGAGGTAAGATTATTCCACTGGTTTGGCTACATGATTATTTTAACATTTCGAGAACTACAGAGAGAAAAAATGTTTTTGTGGTAATTATTGGAGTAGCAGAAAAACAAATTGGAATAGTTGTAGACGAGCTAATAGGGAATCAAGAAATTGTTGTAAAGTCTTTTGGAGGCTACATAGGAAAGGTCGATGGTTTTTCGGGAGCAACTATATTAGGAGATGGCAGTGTTGCCTGTATCCTGGATGTAGTGGGAATTGCCAAAATGGTAGCTAGTAGAAGAAACTTATAATTAACTAATAAATAGTAGATCAGGAGGAAAATTATGAACTCATTTACAAAGAAAATGGCTATTAAGTACATGGAAGGCTATGGAGTTAACAAAAAACTAAACAAGGCAGCTAATAATACAACAACATTGCAGGAACAGTTGAAGGATTTATCCTCTGTTGTAAAGCAAATTAACAAAGGGACAAAAGAGCAGGCTGCATCAACAGAGTCTACTAGCACAATGACAAAGGAACTTTCTCAATCCATTACTGGTGTGGTAAAGAATTCTGAACGTCTTAAGGAGTTAGCTACAAACTCAACGGAATATATTGAAGAAATGACAGTAGGAATGAAAAGTGCATCAGAAAACAGTAGAAGTACAGCTGGTTCTATAGAAGAAATATCTGTGTCTATTGAGCAGATGGGAAAGTCAATAAAAGGTGTAGCAGGTAATGCAGATAGTTTAAAAGAATCAGCAAAAGAAACTACTAGTGCAATACAGGAATTGGCTGCTTCTATAGAGCAGGTAGCAGGAAACAGCGAAAGTACTACAGGATCAGTAGAGGAAATATCTGCATCTATAGAGCAGATAGGAAAGTCCATAAAAGGAGTAGCAGGTAATGCAGAGAGTTTAAAGGGATCAGTAGAGGAAACTTCCGCAGCAGTGCAAGAGACTGTAGCATCTATAGAACAGGTAGCAGGTAACAGTGAAAGCACTGCGAAATCAGTAGAAGAGATATCTGTGTCTATTGAGCAAATGGGAAAGTCTATTAAGGGAGTAGCAGGTAATGCAGAGAGCCTTAAAGGATCAGCAGAAGAGACTGCTGCAGCAGTACAGGAAATGGCAGCTTCTATAGAGCAAGTAGCAGGCAATAGTGAAAGTACTGCAAGCTCAGTAGAGGAAATATCAGCATCTATAGAGCAGATGGGAAAGTCTATTAAGGGAGTAGCAGGTAATTCGGACAGTTTAAAAGGTTCAGTAGAAGAAACCTCCGCAGCGGTACAGGAAATTGTAGCCTCTATAGAACAGGTAGCAGGTAACAGTGAAAGTACTGCAAGTTCAGTAGAACAAATATCAGCATCTATAGAAGAGATGGGCCAATCTATAAAAGGAGTAGCTGATAACTCAGAAATGCTTCAGCAATCTGCTGTGGAAGCTCATAATACAGTAGAGGTAATGGTAGCATCTATAGAACAGGTGGCTAAGAATGCTCAAAATATAAATAAACTTAGCGATAAAGTTCAGGAAGATGCAAGAGAAGGACAAAATGCTATAGGGGAGTCAGTAGTTGCTATAAAGGAAATTTCTCAGGTAATACATCAAGCTGAAAAAGTAATGGATGGACTAGGTAAAAGTTCAGAGAAGATAGGCAGCATTATTGAGGTAATTGATGATATTGCTGACCAAACAAATCTTCTTGCTTTAAATGCAGCTATTGAGGCAGCAAGAGCTGGAGATCATGGAAAGGGTTTTGCTGTAGTTGCAGATGAAGTTAGAAAGCTTGCTGAGCGTTCAGCAGCAGCTACTAAGGAAATAGCCTCCTTAATTAAAGGAATTCAAGAAGAAGCTGCAAATGCTATTAAAGCTATAGGAGTAGGGACGGAAAAGGTGGAATACGGCACCCGTTTAGGAGACGAAGCTGGGAAAGCTATAGATAAAATAGTAGCTGGTATTGAAAGAGTAAATAGTGAGATAGTAGAAGTTACAACGGCTACAGAGGCCCAAACTAGTGATAGCAAAAGTGTTTTAGAAGCAGTGAAAAATGTCACAAATCAGTCTATTATGGTAACTCAAGCAACTAAGGAACAAGCAGCAGGGGTAGAAGAAATTATTAAAGGAATAGTAAATGCAAGAGAGCAGGTAAGACAGATTACAGTGGCTGTAAAAGAGCAGGCTAAGCAGGGGGAAAATATAGTCATAGCTATAGAAAATGTATCAGAACAAACAATACAAGTGGCTGCCGCTGCAAAGGAGCAAGCAATAACTGTAGAAGAAGTTATAAATGGAGTAGCTAATGCAAGAGAACAAGTGAGACAGATCACTTCAGCTGTAAAAGAGCAGGCACAGCAGAGTCAAAATATTGTTGCTGCAGTAGAAAGTGTAACAGAGCAAGCAGCACAAGTAACTTCGGCAACAAAGGAACAGGCAGAGGTAGCAGAAGAAGTTATAAGAGGGGTAGTAAATGCAAGGGAACAGGTAAGACAAATTACAGTAGCTGTAAAGGAGCAGGCTAAACAGGGACAAAATATAGTTGCAGCAGTAGAAAATGTATCAGAACAAACAATACAAGTGGCTACAGCAGGAAAAGAGCAAGCCTTAGCAGTAGAGCAAGTTATAAAGGGTGTAGAAAATGCAAGAGAACAGGTAAGACAAATTACAGCAGCAGTAAAAGAACAGGCTGCTCAGGGACAAAATATAACTGTAGCAACAGAGAATTTGGCAGCTCAAATAACACAGGTAGCAAAGGCAGCCAAGGAACAGGCAATAGGTGTAGAAGAAGTTATCAAGGGAACGGTAAATGCAAGAGAGCAAATGAGACAAATTAATGAAATTATAAAAGAACAGGCAACAGGTGCTGATAAGATTAAAAATACTGTGAAGGATATAGCTGAACAGGCTAATGAAGTAGCTGCTGCCACAAATGTACAGGCATCAGAGGTACAAAATATCGTAAAACACACTAGTGAGATTTCAAAAATTGTAAATTTACATAATGAAGAGCTAAATAGAACAGAAACAGTAGCCTTGGACTTAGTTTCAAGTGCAAAAGAAATTAGTGAAACCTTAGAAGAATTACAGAATATTTTTTAATTTTTAGGTAGTATCCTTTGAAATAGTACTATAACAGAAGCAGCAAATTTATGAAATTGACAGTGGATAAGGAAACTAGGTTAACTATCCACTGTCAATTATTTTATTACAAAAGGCAAGGAGGTTACTCTGATGAGTAATGACATAGGACTACAGCAGTTAGCTAAAGAAATATACAATTATTGTGGAATCAATTTTTTAAATAATATTTCCCTTCTTCAATCCAAAATAGCAAACAGGTTGGTAGAGTTAGCTCTATCACCTTGGGAATATTGCGGATTTCTAAAGATGGAGAAGGGGGAATGGGATAATCTTATACAACTGATCACTATTAATGAAACTTACTTTTTCCGTGAAGAGAACCTTTTAAAAGAGTTTAAGGATAGTATTCTGCCTCGGTTTAAAGAATATTCTTTAAGTAACCCACTTCGTATTTGGAGCGCAGCCTGCTCCACTGGAGAAGAACCATATACCTTGTCCATGCTCTGTGAGGAAAGTAAAGTCTTTGGAGCTAATACAGTAAAAATTATTGCATCAGATATAGATAAAAAGGTGCTTAGCAAAGCAAAAAAAGGGGTATATAACAAAAAATCCTTTTCCTTTCGTAAGATGCCTCAAGAAATGTTAGATAAATATTTTTTACATTTAGAGGAAGAATATGCCGTAAAAGATATTATTAAAGATAAAGTAGAATTTAAAAATATAAACCTTCTTGATTCAAATCTTGTTGAAAAAATGGAAGAGATGGATATTGTATTCTGTAGAAATGTACTAATATATTTTGACCAAGAAACTATTAAGAAGATAATTCATTCCTTTTATAATATATTAAAGCCTGGTGGTTACTTACTATTAGGCCACGCTGAAACTATAACTGGTATGAATACTGGATTTAAAGCTATTTATACTGATTCTACTTTTTATTATAGAAAGGAGGGATAACTCTTATGAAAAAATTTGGAGTGTTAGTGGTGGATGACTCTTCCTTTATGAGAAGATGTGTAAGTAAATTAATTGAGAAAGATTGCCAGTTTTTCATCCTAGGTATTGCTAGAAATGGTGCAGATGCTATAGAAAAGGTACAGCGACTAAAGCCAGATCTTGTGACCATGGATATAGAAATGCCAGAGATGGATGGCTTAGCTGCACTAGAGATTATAATGAAGAATTATCCTGTACCTGTTGTAATGATAAGTAAGCATACAGATAAAGAGACAGAATCTACTATTAAAGCCTTAGAATTAGGTGCTGCAGACTTCTTTCTAAAAGAGGATTTAATAGGTGAAGATATAACGAATGAGATAGAAAAGGATTTTTTATATAGAATAAGGACTATTGCAGAGAAGAAAAGTAATATAGCAAAAGAAAGTATTGGTAAAAAGGTAGAAGAGGAAAATAGAACTACTAAATCCCTTCCAATGCATAAAGTAGATTTAGTAGCTATAGGCTGTTCTACGGGAGGTCCCTCTGCCTTGCAGGCTATACTTCCTAGATTCCCAAAGGATTTTAACGTTCCTATTATTGTAATGCAGCACATGCCTCCTGGTTTTACAAAATCTCTAGCTGAGAGGTTTAATACTCTGTGTAATCTTAATGTTAAAGAAATAGAAGATGGTGAGATAATAGAGGCAGGAAATATTTATATAGCACCTTCTGGATTTCAGACAACAATAAATAGAAGACAAGACGGAACTGCTATTTTTAATGTAAGTGATAAGTTAGTTAAAGATATATTATATAAACCATCTATAAATGTAACCCTTAAGTCCTTGGCTCCTATTTATAAAGATAAGCTATTATCTGTAATTCTTACTGGTATGGGAAATGACGGATTAGAAGGTTGTAAGTTAGTGAAGCATTATGAAGGTCATGTAATTGCAGAGGCAGAGGAATCTTGTGTTGTTTACGGTATGCCTAAGGTTGTCTTTGAAGGAGGTTATGCAGACACGCAGGTACCACTATCTTATATTTATGAACAGATTATGATTCATATTTAAAATATGTTTTGTAAAAGGTGAGTGAAAATGAGTAAAGCAACAGAAAAGGCCTTAAAAGATAGTGAAGAAAAGTTTCGCACATTGTTTAATAACAGTGATGCTGCAATTTTTGTTCAGGAAATAGGAAGAACTGAGGAACCAGGTCAGTACATTGAAATAAACGACACTGCCTGCAAGCTTTGGGGATATAGCAGAGAAGAATTTCTAAAGATGACTCCTAGGGACATTGAAGATCCAGAGTCTTCAATAGAATTACCTCATGTAATAGAGGAGTTTTTTCAAAAAGGAAAGTGTACTTTTCAGCGTATAACTATAGCTAAAGATGGAACCTATATACCTGTAGAAATAACGGCAATTAAATTTTATCTTCAAGGAAGGTATGTAATGGCGTCTATTGTAAGAGACTTAAGGGCTATAAGAGAATCTGAAGAGGCACTGAAAAAAAGTGAAGCTAAGTATAAGAACCTATTTAAAAATATGCATAATGCCTTTGGATATTTTAAGGTAGTATATGACAGAAATAAAAACATTATAGATTTTATATATTTGGAAGTAAATAATGCCTATGAGAAACTAGTGGATACAAAGAGAGAAGAACTAATAGGAAAAAGCTTTTTTCAAACATTTTTCGATTTAAAAAATTATAAAGAATTTTATTTACAAATAGTAGCTAATGCTGTAATTGAAAGTCAACCATTTGAATCTAAAGAGTTTTTTATAGGAGGCAATATTAATAAGTGGTGCCAAGTATATATATACAGTCCCGAAGAGGATTGCTTTGCTTGTATTTTCAGTGATATAACGGAACAGAAGAAAAATGCAGAGGAATTAAGAGAAGCAAAGGAAGCAGCGGAGGCAGCTAGTAATGCCAAAAGTACATTTTTAGCAAACGTAAGTCATGAAATAAGGACACCTTTAAATAGCATTATAGGATTAGTAGATTTAACCCTGTTAACAAATTTAACAGAAGATCAAAGAGATAGCTTAGAGACTGTGAAACACAGTGCAAATTCTCTGCTACTTATAATAAACGATATTTTAGATTTTTCAAAAATTGAGGCTGGCAAAATGACAGTAGATAGAACTCCATTCAATTTAAGAAACTTGATTGAAAGTTCTATAAAGATGCACCAGGTTAACGTAAAAGATAAGAATTTAATATTAACGTGGAATATGGATGCAAACGTACCGGAAGAGATAATTGGTGATGCTAATAAATTAGAGCAGGTAATAAATAATATACTTGGAAATGCTATAAAGTTTACAGAAGAAGGGCGAGTTATCCTTAGTGTAAAAGTCATTGAAAATGTAGAAGACTTTGTAGAGATAGTATTTGCTATAACAGATACAGGCATTGGGATTGCAGAAGAAGATAGGATTAAACTATTTAAGGAATTTAGCCAGGTAGACGGATCCATAACTAGAAGATATGGTGGTACAGGTTTAGGTTTAATAATTTCTAAAGGTCTTATAAAAATAATGGGTGGAATTATAGGAGTAGAAAGCCAAAAGGATAAAGGCAGTACTTTTTATTTTACTGTTAAAGTTCAACGAACTTCTGTAAAAGCAGCTCAACCAAAGGTTAATGTCAATTACAACAATGAGTCAAAGCTATTTTACAATGAAGAGATTGACAAAAATTTCGAAAATAGTGTAAAATTTTTAAGTGGAAAATACCATAAAAATGAAAAAGCGAATTCATATAGTTATGAGTTTGCTTCATCAATGAAAGACAAATGTAAGAATAATAAACCTATTAGTGATAATAACCAGCTTTTAGAATTTACTAAAGGTTATGTTAAGGAAATCAAAGAAGCTTTGGAAGAAGGGAACTTTTTAAAGGCTGAAAAGGCTGCAAAGCAAATTAAAAATATAAGCAGCTGTGCTGGTATAAAAAATATAAAAATGTTGGCTTTTGCCATTGAACTTGCAGTAAGACGGAGGGATCTAGAAGAAGGAAAGAAGTTTTTAAAGAAGCTAGAGGAAACTTATTGATTAATAATAAATAAAAAATGTTAACGGTGCGTCAGCAGGAGGAATTTTGATGAAGATTTTAGTAGCAGAAGATGACTTAGCAAGTAGAAAGTTTATGTTTAAATTTTTTTCCAAGTATGGAAAATGTGATACTACTGTTGATGGAATTGAGGTCCTGGAAGCCTTTTCTTTAGCCTTAGAATTACAGGAAACTTATGATTTAGTTTGTCTAGATATAATGATGCCAAAGGTTGATGGTATAGAAGTACTGAAAACAATAAGAAAAATGGAAAGTCATTATAAAATTGAGGAATCTAGGAAAGCTAAAATTATTATGCTTACAGCCCTTGGAAAAACTGAATATATTTCTAAGGCTTTAGAAACAGAGGATGCAACTTACATAGAGAAACCTATAGAGATAAATAAGTTAACAAGCACAATGAGAGAATTAAACTTAGTTTGATATTTTTATATCAAAACTATAAGGGGGATGTTATGGATTACATATATATACCAACTTCATCCTGTAAAAGTGGGGATGTCATAGCTTTTGATGTAATTACCAACCATGGAGCTACATTGATAATAAAAAATACCACTTTAAATGACTATATAATAAAAAAGCTTATAAAATTTAAAATAGAGGGACTTTGGATATATGAAACTAAGATCACTGGTAAATTAGATGAATACGACTCCAGGGAAAGACTTGAAGTAAATTACAAGGGAAGTATAGCTGCTTTAAAAAAGTCGCTAATAAACATGCTAAAAGGGGAAGAGGTTAACCTAGACATAATAAATAGTGTGTCCAAAACAATATACGCGGAAGTACAGGAAGATATAAATATAATTAAATGCTTAAATAGCATAAAAGATGCTGATGAATACACCTATAGTCACAGTATAAATGTTGCCTTTTATTCAATGCTTATTTGTAAATGGCTAGGCTTATCAGAGACAGAAATATTAAGGGTTATAGAAGCAGCACTTCTTCATGATATAGGAAAAATTAAGATTGAAAGTACAGTATTGAATAAGAAAGGAAAATTGACTCCAGATGAGTTTGAAATAATAAAAAAACACACAGTATACGGGTATGAGATTCTAAAACCTTTGAAAAACATATCGAAGGATGAGAGACTAGCGGTACTAATGCACCATGAAAAAGAAGATGGTTCTGGATATCCTTTTGGTGCCAAGGGCGACAAGATAAATAGATTCGCAAAAATAATTTCCATAGCAGATGTTTATGATGCTATTACTTCTGATAGAGTTTATAAAAAAAGGAGTACTCCTTTTGAAGCATTTCAATTTTTTCAGATATCAGGTATAAGGTATTTTGACTTAATTATAATGAAGGAATTTCTAAGCCATATATCAGCATTATATATTGGATTTAAGGTTATGTTAAGTTCAGGGGATATAGGACAAATTGTATATATACCGCCTTTTAACATCACAGAGCCAATAGTTGAGGTAAACTCAAATTATATAGATTTATCAAAAAATAGTGATATAAAGATTTTATCGATTTTTTAAGTTGTTTATAAATATTGAATATAGTTACATGAAGAAAAAGTAGTTTGCCAATAGGGTAAGCTGCTTTTATTTTTTATCATTAATGCATACATACAATAGAATTGTATTGGTAAGTATATAAAATAAAATTAATAGATTATAAAGACTAAGGTGGTGGCAGTGAAATGAAAAAAATAGCTCTTTGCATAATATTATTATTTTATTTGTGTATTAATACAAGCTATCCAATAGAGGCTTCACAAATCAATAATAAATCTACATACACAAGCATTAATAGCTATGAAGTAAATATGAAACAGGATATCCTCTCTCTAATGATGGCTTATCCAGGATATGTTTCCGATATAGTTAAGGAAGACAATGGTCTTGTTTATCTAGTAATGAAGTCAGGAAAAAGGATACTTTATGATGATAAAAAAATAAAAACTTACGAACAAAAGTTAGGGAATCCGGATTTGCAAGACACCATGGAGCAGGTTTATCCACTTTCTACTGATTTGAAGCTAGTGGATAAAAACTTTGATCCAGGTCGCTGTAGGGCATACGGAATATTAAATGAAGTCTATGGGAGTTCTCAGCAGCAAATACAATCTAATTTAGTAAGGGTAAACTTCGGATATACAATACTTCAATTTAATGAAAAAAATAAAGCAGCAAAATCACTAGAAAATGCCATGAAAGATCTTACACCTTTGATAGAAAGAAATTCAGCTATTAGGGCTGCAGTAGTTCCTTGTAGTGGAACCTTTAATTATCGATTAATATCAGGAACAAATAGGCTAAGTCCTCATTCCTTTGGAATTGCTATTGATTTAGCTAGAGATAGAAGAGATTATTGGAAGTGGGCCAATGAAGAACAAGGCCAAAAGAGACTAGATAGTTACCCAAGGGAGGTTGTAGAAATATTTGAAAGGAATAATTTTATATGGGGAGGAAAATGGGGCCATTTCGATATTCTACATTTTGAATATAGACCAGAAATTATCTTAAAAGCTAAATATTTTGGAGTAAAAAGAGACTTTGATAGACTGTGGTATAACGGGGTGCCTTTAGAGGATGTTAACGTGAAATCTTGTGTTGAAAAAATTAATAAATCATTAGAGTAATTTAGTATTCTTAGGAGGTATAAGCTGCTTTAAATAAGCAGTTTTTTTACCAAGATATATAATATAAGTTGTGACATAGTCGGAGTGGTTTTTTAAAGTTAAATTGAAATTTTGGATAAAACTGATAGTTCGATTTTATAAGCATTGGGGGCATAATAAAAGTATGAAATTTTATTAACAACATTTCGCAAGGTAAAGGAGTATTGAATTATGAAGCTTTCTCAAAGGAAAAAAAGTGAAATAATCTTAGTAAAGCTAACGATATTATTTGCCTTATTGCTAATTCAGATATTTTGCCCTAATAAGGTGTTAGCTGAGGAAGAAAGCTCCAAGGAGCAAATAGCTCAAGCTATAGAAGAAATAATATGCAATAGAAATAAGGCAATAGTAAACAGAGATTTAGAGTTAATAGAGTCTATTTACGACAAAGATACTAAGTATGGAACCTGGGCCTATGAACACGAAAAAAAGAAAATGGACTACATTCATAATTGGGAGGAGAAGCAGGGGGTAAAGTTTACGAGCATTACTCCAAAGGTGGTAATTAGAAGTCTTAAGGGCACTGGAGACAGATATTCTGCTTATCTAATATGTTCAACAGAATATAAGTATGTATATGAAGACTCACCAGATGTGGTTAACGTATCTAGAATTGGAACTCACCATTCAATGCAAATTGCTAAAAAAGATGGAGTATGGGTAATTACGAAGGAATGGTACAAAGATCCTTTCGCAGATGCTTTAAACCTAGAGAACATAAAAGCAGATTCCATAAAACAATATATTTTATCACAGAGTTTTAGAGATGTTTCCAATATAAATGAAAGAAGAAAAAAGGCTATAGAATATGCAGAACAATATTGTGGAGCTGCCAGTGAGGAACAGTATGGATTTAAGTATAATAAAAAATATAGAGATTATAATCCACAGGGAGGAGATTGTGCAAACTTTGCATCTCAAATTTTATTTGAGGGAGGCAAGTTTAGGAAAAATTCTTCATGGAATTATGATGATAAAGATGCTACAGGTGCATGGTTAAATGCTGATGCCTTTAAGAATTATATGATTTACAGTGGAAGAGCATCGATTATTGCCTATGGTAATTATGATAAGGTATATAAAGCTTCCTACAAGCTCCTGCCCGGTGATTTTGTAGCTTATGAAAAAAAAGGAGATATCACTCATATTTCTGTTGTAACAGGAGCTGACTCTAGAGGCTATTCCTTAGTTACCTGCCACAACACAGATAGAAATAAAGCTCCTTGGGATCTTGGATGGAGCGATAAAAAAATAAAGTTTTGGTTAGTACGGGTTCATTATTAATATTTTTGTAACCAAGAACAACAATTAAAATACTATATAATTAGGTGGAACTTTTTTAATAGCAAATTTTCTCTAGGTACATTTACACTGTATTAATATTACATACCCATTCAAAATGTACCAATATTTACAAATCAAAATAAGGGGATGAATTTTGTGATTAGCTATGAATTCCACCTAATTGTTCATAGCAACGTAGAAGAACAGATAAGTGATAAGAATGAACAAGTTATTTTTACAAAATTAATACCCCAGAAAATTAAAGAAATGTATTTTGAAGGTGTGGATATAGCAAAGATAGACTGCTATAGGAGGTTAACATTTAAAAGTTATAAATATGTAATAGTGTGTAATTTTTTGGGGTATAGCTTTAATGCTAAAAAGGAATTACCAGATGATTTTTATGGATTTAAGGACTATGTAGAAGAGAAGTTAGAGTTTAACCTAGTAGGAGTAAGATTTAATATAGATAAGGAATGTTATATCTTGGTTTTCGATGAATTTGGAACTTTAACCCTAGAAAAGTCTTTAAATAGTAAAAAGCTTAAACTATAATTTAAGTGAAAAGTACCTGTAAATACAATACTACAGGTACTTTTATATTGATAAAAACCTATAATAGATATTTACAACAGGAAATAAGTAGCATATAATAAAACTGTACTATAAATAATAATACAGTTAATACGGTATATGACATAGTTAGGTAAATATAGTTAATAGTGAGGGAGGGAAAAAATGTTTGAATTAGATTTAAGAAGTCGATTGCCTATTTACGAACAATTAGTAGAGAAATTCAAAGAATTGATTATAACTGAAATTTTAAAAAGGGATGAAAAACTTCCTTCAGTAAGAAGTCTTGCAAATGAACTTACAGTTAATCCTAATACTATTCAAAAGGCATATAGGGAACTTGAGCATCAAGGCTACATTTATTCAGTACCAGGAAAGGGGAATTTTGTGGCAGCAGTGTTGCAGAGCGGGAATATTGAAAAGTTATCTAAGTTAAAAGAAGAATTAGTGAAGATTCTATCGGAGGCTATGTATCTAGGTATGAAAAAAGAAGAAATTTTAAAAATTGTCTCAGAAATAGATGAGATGATACAAGGGGGAAAGTAAGGTGCTAGAAGTAAAAAAGGTAAGCAAAACTTTTGAAGACTTAGAAGCATTAAAGAACGTAAGCATCAATGTAAACAAAGGCTCTATCTATGGACTAGTTGGTTCTAATGGAGCAGGAAAGACAACCTTAATAAAAACTTTAGTTGGTATCTATAGACAGGATGAAGGAGGGGTTTTCGTAGCTGGTGAAGAAGTCTTTGAAAATGTAGATATTAAATCAAAATTAGTATTTATTCCAGATACTCTGTATTTTTTTACCCAGTACAGCATAAAGGATATGGCTAGATTTTACAAGAGAGTGTATCCCAATTTTAATGAAGAAAGATATAAAAAGTTAAAAGAGGTCTTTAACATTGATGAAAATAAGAAGTTACACAGGCTCTCTAAGGGAATGCAGAGACAAGCTGCCTTCTGGCTTGGGTTATCAGCTATGCCAGAGGTGTTGATTCTTGATGAACCTTTAGATGGACTAGATCCTGTTATGAGACAAAAGGTAAAAAATCTTATAGTACAAGATGTAGCGGAAAGACAGATGACAGTTTTAATATCTTCTCATAATTTAAGGGAGCTGGAGGATTTATGTGATCATATTGGAATACTACATAAAGGTTCCTTAATACTAGAAAAGGATTTAGATGATTTAAAATCAGATGTGCATAAAATTCAAGTTGCTTTTAAAAGGGAAGTAACCTCAGAAATTTTAGAAGATTGCCATGTCCTATATAAAGAAAAAAGAGGAAGCATAATGCTCTTTATAGTAAGAGGTAAGAAAGAAGAGATTTTAAAGGATATTATGAAAGAGGAGCCGGTTATCCTAGATATTTTACCTTTAACCTTAGAAGAAATTTTCATTTATGAGATGGGGGATGTAGGATATGAAATCAAAAATATCATTTTTTAATAAAGGTATAATTCTTGATGATATAAGAAGGTTTGGGTGGATAAGTGCTGCATACACAATGGTGCTTATATTTTTACTTCCGCTTAAAATATTTATGTTGTGCACTAATGAAAGAATTAATAATGTTACTAACATTAATATGATAAAAGATCTACTCTATTTTAGAGGCGGAGGACTGCAGGGAATTTTTGCTTTAATAGTACCAGTACTACTAGCAATATTTATTTTTAGATATATTCAAGTAAAAATTTCTGTGGACATGATTCACAGTTTGCCTATTAAGAGAAACACCTTATACAGAAGTCATATTGCTTTTGCTGTAGTATCGCTAGTAGCTCCAGTTATAATTAATGCTCTTATAATAATAGTTTTAAATAAAGTTTTAGGTCTAGGACAGTATTATGGTGCTTATGATGCAATTCAGTGGTCGAGAATTATGATTCTTTTTCCTTTAGTATCTTTCTTTGTAGCTGTATTTATGGGAATGATTACAGGCAGCTCTGTACTGCAAGGAGTATTAACTTATATATTTATGTTTTTACCTTTTGGCTTAACTTTATTGATTAGTGAAACACTTAAGCTATTTATATATGGTTTTGCTTATAACGTCAATGAAATAAGCAATAAGCTTTCACCTATAGTAAGAATTTTTGATGGCTTTGGAAATTTTGATTTTAATAATAAAAACCTTACTCTAACTGAAGTAACACTATATATACTACTATGCATTATTCTATATTTTATTTCACAGTTTGTGTACAACATAAGAAAACTAGAAGCAGCCTCTAACCCAATTGCCTTTAAAAGTCTTCAATATGTTTTTAAATATGGAGTTACTTTTTGTGCTATGCTGGTGGGAGGGGCTTATTTCCAAGCAGTACAAAATAGTGACAGATGGATATTCTTTGGATTTTTTATTGGTTCTCTTATAGGATATTTTGTTGCAGAGATGATAGTGAAAAAATCTCTTTGGGTTTTCAGAAGTATAAAAGGATATGGAATTTATATAGCTGTAATGATAATAGTTTCTATGGGAATAAGATTTGATATAACTGGATATGAAAATAGGGTACCAGCTTTAGATAACGTTGAAAGTATATATTTTAATGAATACTATAATTTCTATTCTGATAAGTATAGTATCGACCTATATAGTGATGAAAAAAACCTTCAAAATATAGAAAGCTTTCATAAAAAACTTATAGAAGACAAGCATAAAAATAAGAATTTAAATAGGCAAAGTACAAGATCTGTAGTTTTTGAATACAGGCTAAATAACGGAAATAAAGTTCAAAGATTGTATAACATATCTTACGATGATTATGTTAAATATTTTAAGCCTATTTATGAATCAAAAGAATTTAAAAATATGAAATATGATATCTTTAGTTTAGATTCAGCTGATGTGGAAAAGATTACTCTTCGACCAATTGGAGACAGCGGCATCGGAAAAGGAACCGTTATACTAAAACCAGAGGATATAAAGGAAGCTATAGAAATATTAAGGCAGGATATTAATAATGAAACCTACGAACAAATGAAGGATGATAAGCCAGCTTGGTCAGAAATGACCTTTATGATAGCTGAGGGTAAGTTGAAGAAATATCCAAGACTTACTGATAGTAAGTACCGTGGAGATGATAAGCAAGCTCATTTATCTTGGAAAAAATCCTACGTTTTATTTGAGGAATGGTTAAGGAAAAAAGGGCATTTGGAGAATTCAAGAATTCTTCCAAAGGATATTGGATATGCTGCAGTGGAAAAAGTTCAAAATGAAAAACAATTAGAAGGAAAGTTAAAAATGAGAACAGATATAATGAGCAGCGGTGTAAAGAGGCTGGAGATTACTGATAAAGATAAGGTTGAAACTTGCCTTAGAACTTATAATTATCACAGAAAAGATGGAGGGGCAAAATATCTTATAGGCTTTTATAATCATAGTAAACAAAATATTGATTTTGGAGTCTTCACAGAGGATAATGCACCGGATTTTGTGAAGGCTTACTTTAAAGAATAGCTTGCAATTGAAGTCTCATCTATTTTGGAAATTATTGTGTAACAAAAGTTTAGGTGCACTGAACACCGGTGTGTTAAAGTAGAGGTACACTGCTTGAAAGCCCTTATTTCGAGAAGAAGGTCTAATGCTGGCTCAACTTTGAAAATGAACTCAAGCTCAATGCTTTCTTCAAAAGCTGAGTTTGAGTTAACATTTTCAAAATCGCCAGCATAAGACCTTCTAGCTCTTATTCGAAGCTTTCTACGCAGTATACCTCTACCTACACACCTGTTTTTAGTGCACCCAAAGGTTTTATTACATAACTACCAACATACATAGGATACTAAGTCTAATTTCTAAGTCCCTCTTTGTGTCCCATCATACTTTTACGTCCACTAATGAATATATAGGAAAGGTTTTGCTTAATAATATTACTGTAGAAAAAATATCCACTTTAGTGTACTATAAAATAACATAAAGTTTTTTGCGTGGAGGAGTTATATGAAAAAAATACTAAATATAATAGCACAGAAGCCTGGGGAAACGGGAAGTGGAATATATTTACGGTCTTTAGTGAAGGAAGGGGATAGAAAAAATTATCATCAAGCTATAGTTGCCGGTATATCAGCAGAAGATGGAGAGTATTCCTTTCATACAAATAATAATGTTAATTTTTATCCAGTGGTTTTTGAAAGAGAGGAATTACCTTTTCCTGTGGTAGGGATGAGTGATGTAATGCCGTATAAAAGCACTAGATACAGGGATTTAGATATAGATATGCTTAAAAAGTGGAAAAAGGCTTTTTCTGACGCTATAAGCAAGGCTATTTATGATTTTGAACCAGATATAATAATCTGTCACCATTTATGGATTTTAACAGCACTAGTTAAGGAGAAATATCCTGATACTAGGATAATAGCCTTTTGTCATGGAACAGACTTAAGACAGTTAGAAATTTTTAAGACTATGGATAATAAGTTCTCTAAAGAAATTATTAAATATGTAACAGATCATTGTAAAAATATTGAAAGGGTAATTGTTTCTCAAAGAGATGAAAAGGAGCTTGTAATTAAAGAGTATGGTATAGAGGAAAAGAATATAAGAATTGCTGGCACAGGTTTTAACCCAGAGATCTTTTATACAGGTGAAGATAAAGAAAAGGAAGATAGGATAAAGATAATTTATGCAGGAAAGCTAAGCTATTCAAAAGGTGTACCTCATCTGATTAATGCAATAAAACTCCTAAAGCAACAGTACTGCAACATAGAGCTATACTTAGCAGGTTCCGGAATCGGACAGGAAGCTAAAGAGATTACTGAAGAATGTAAAAGAAATTCAGAGGAGGTTAACATACATATATTAGGTGCTCTTCCCCAAAAGGAATTAGGAGAACTTTTTAGGCAATGTGATATATTAGTACTGCCATCCCTTTATGAAGGACTTCCTTTAGTATTAATAGAAGCTATGGCCTGCGGTTTAAAAATAGTAGTTACAGATCTGCCTGGGGTTAAGGAATGGATGGGAAGCACTATAAATAATAGTGGCATTATAGAGTATATACCTCTGCCAAGACTAAAAGATGTAGATAGCCCACTGGAGGAGGACATACCGACTTTTGAGAATAATTTAAGTAAAGCTATAAAAAAACAAATAGAAAATAAACTAACTATGAACAGTACCCTTAAGGAAGCTATTGGTAAAAAGTCTTGGAAAAGCGCATTTGAAGATATAGAGAGGCTTTTTACTTTTAAGTAAGCTAGATAATATAGTTTCCTACGAACTAGTATTAAATAACCGAGAAGCATTGAGTATACTTTTCGGTTATGGAAATGCTTTAGTAATAATAGTATTAATTTTAGAAAATGAAACAGTATGCCTATCTTCACTAAACAACCCTGTAAATTTTATCCTTTAAATTATTTTCAACTTCCTTATACATATCTATATGTTTGTAGTGGCCATTTTTAAACATAGCAGGACATACATTTCCAGCTTTTATAGCATCTATAAGGTCTCTTTCATCTCTTATTCCATTAGGAAATACAGTAGCATACTTACCTATATTCTCAATAACGTGAGCATCGCTAGAACCTATGGAAGGTATATTTAACTCTGTAGCTAGGGAATATGCATGAAGATTCTGGTGGGGCTCAGTGCTGCCATTAAAAGATTCTACGCCATTTAAGCCTAAAGACTTAGCTACTTTTATATAATCCCCCATGCCTCTATTGTTATTTCGATAAGGATGAGCACTTATAGCTACCCCCTTATTTTTGTGGACTAACTCTATTAGTTCTTTAGCAGGAAGCATTTTTTTAGGTAAATCTTTTAATCCAAATACTAATATATCGCCTTGATAAGTTAGTATTTCCGCTCCAACTAAAATTAAAAAACCTGTGGATTTTGAGTATTCATGAGCTTCTTCCATAATTTCGTTACTTTCATGGTCTGTTATGCAAACCCCATCTAGTCCAATTTCTTTTGCTCTTTTTACAATGTCTTTCAGAGATATTTCACTATCTAAGGAATATTTACTTTCATGAATATGAGTGTCAATTATCATAAAAAACCTCCAAAGTAACAAATTTTAATTGTTTATATATTAACAATTTTATTATGAAATTTGTTGAATTATAAAAAAAAATTATACATACAGTTAGTTACTATAAAAATATTTTATTGTATAATTTTTAAATATTATTTAGAACTATGAAACTGCATCAGTAGGAAAACAATAAGGAAAGGTTGCTTAGGAGTTATCTAGCATTATTTGTGAGCTAACAGAGGCTTCAGAATAAGTAAATAGGGAAGCTAAAAATATAATAGGATAGAAATTGAAAAACTTTTACATTAAATGTAATGATTTTTTAATTAAATAGGAACAATAAAAGAGAGAAGCTAATACTTCTCTCTTTTAACTATAAAAAATTAATTTTTCATATTTATAAAAGGAGAGAAAAAATGAAATTTAACAAATTAGGAACATATTTTTTATACGCTATTATATTGCTACCTATAGTAATTTCCCCTTTTGTATTTTTAAGAAATCCTAGTGTATCTGCTGAAGATATCTTCACACAGTTTCAAAGCAGTTTAGGATTAAATTTGGGAAAAGCAGACATGAATACAGAGAAATTTAAAGGTTTGGTGGAAAAGGGAAGGATAAAAAAAGTTTACTATAATAGAACTGATACTGTTCTTGATGCTGAGGAAGTAACAGGTAGAAGGATAACTTTTGAGAACCCTAGAGATATGCAGTTTATGGTATATCTATTACAGCATAAAGTAGAAATTGAAAAGAGTGCTAGTTTACTTTCAGTAGCAGTTACTTTGATAATGTTTACTTTAATTATATTGATTATCATTAAAGTTTCTGCAATTAATGAGAAAAAAAAGGCTTATACTGCATCAACTAAAGCTAAGCTTCCCGAAGAATTTAATCAATCACCTTCTAGTAATGTGAGGTTCAGTGATGTGGCAGGAAATGAAGAAGCCAAGGAAAATATGATGGATATAATCCAATTTCTAAAAGATCCAGAGAAATTTAAAAAATTTGGAGTTAAAATTCCTAAGGGTATAATCCTTTATGGGCCTCCAGGTACAGGAAAGACTCTTCTAGCAAAAGCATTAGCGGGAGAAACAGGAGCTTCCTTTATTTCTACCAGTGGTGCAAATTTCGTTGAAAAATATGTAGGAGTAGGGGCATCTAGAATTAGAGCTTTATTTAATGGGGCTAGAGAAAAAGCTCCAGCAATAATTTTTATTGATGAAATAGACGCTGTAGGTGGTAAAAGAGGGATAGAAGGAACAAGCGAAGATTTTAAAACCTTAAATCAGCTTCTTGTAGAAATGGACGGTTTTAAGAGTGATGAAAATATTATTGTAGTAGCTGCCACAAACAGGCTAGATATTTTAGATGATGCGTTGCTGCGGGTTGGAAGGTTTGACAGACATGTGATGGTAGATCTACCTGATTTAAATGCAAGGTATGAAATACTAAAAGTTCATGGTAAAAACAAGCCTTTATCAAAGGAAGTAGATTTATTTCAGGTAGCTAAACAGACTGTTTACATGAGTGGGGCAGATTTAGCTGGAGTAATGAATGAAGCTGCCATATATGCTATTAAAGAAAACTGTAATGAGATAAACTTAAAACATATAGATAGGGGAATAAATAAGATTATTGCAGGAGATGAGAAAAAGGATAGATCCAATATAACACAACTAGAAAAGAAAATAACTGCTTATCATGAAGCAGGTCACGCACTGATAGCTAAAATGTTAAATAATGAAAGCGTTCCTAAAGTTTCCATAATACCAACTACTAAAGGAGCTGCTGGATATACCATTATAAATCCGGAAGAAAGAATGTTTCAAACAAAGGAAGAACTTCTAAATAAAATAAGTGGATTGTTAGGCGGAAGAGCAGCGGAGGAAATAATATTTGGCAAAGACAGTGTAACTGGCGGGGCCTCAAATGATTTACAGAGAGCAACAAGGATGGCGTTAACGCTTATAACAAAGTATGGAATGAGCGATAAACTAGGATTGGTTAGCTTTGATGATAGAGAAATAACTTTACAAAATGAAATTATACTAAATGAAACTAAGGAAATCCTTGATAGTATTTATAAGGATACCTTAAATTATATACTAGTAAATAGAAAAAAACTTGAATTAGTAGCTAAAGAACTTTTAAATAGTGAAGTTATCCAGGAAAAAGAACTTGAAATATTATTGTCTAAATGTGTTTGATCATTGTGAAAAAGAGGAGATTGTAATAATAAGAAGTCCCCACCGGCATAAAACTGGTGGGGGAGATTTAAATTAAATCTTATTAATGAGTTTGTATAATGTATACCCCTGCTACTAATAAGACAATCCCTAAAGCCCTTAAGGGACTTATATGGTGTATCGCAGTGCCAAAGGCACCAAAATGGTCAAAAACTACAGTAAGAAATATCTGTCCACCTATCACTAAGCTTATCATATTGGCAAAACCTATTTTTGGAGGAGCTATTATAGTAGTAAACACATAAAAGGCACCGAATATTCCTCCTGTCCACATCCACCAACTTGTACTTTTAATGCTAGCTAAGGTTGGTTTTGCTCCTATTCCATAGGTTAAGGAAAGAAAAAAGCCTATGGCAAGAGCTATGGCACCTATTGAAAAACTAATAAAAGAAGTCAGCATAGGATCGCCAAGATTAGAACGAAGTTTGCCGTTAATTGCTACCTGTGTTGCTATAGCTAAGCCTGAAAGCAGGGACAGCAAATAGTAAATACTTTTCATTTTTCACACCTCTTTTGTATGTCTTTTAAAGGCAAAGAAAAATATATTATTCCACAGTATTTATTATATCATATTAAGGGTAAATTTGTAATAAAATGCTATTATTCAAATAAGGAAGGATAGGTATAATATTTTTCATTACTCTGTGATATAATTATTCTATATGGAACAAGGGGAAGATATAGTGTTTAATAATACACTAAAGGAAACTTTAAAAACAGGCTTAAAGTCTGTTTTTTTATGTTAAGTTAGGTGATAATATGGAGATATATCAATAAGGAAAAAATTTTTTCTCTAAATAAAAGAATGTTTAGCCCATATTTATAGAATAAGCTAGTATAAAAAGGAGAGTAAAATGTAAATGGAGAAGATTAATATTTTGATGCCGCAGGGTGTAAAAATTATAATAGACACACTAAAAGGGGAAGGTTATAAAGGCTACATTGTAGGTGGATGTGTAAGAGATAGTTTACTAAAAAAACATCCCAAGGACTGGGACATAACTACAGATTCACTTCCGGAAAAGACCATGGAAATATTTAAAGCTAGGGGCTTTAGGGTTGTAGAAACAGGATTAAAGCATGGAACAGTAACAATTGTTATAAATAAAATTGGTTATGAAGTGACAACCTTTAGAATTGAGGGTGGCTATTCTGATAATAGACATCCTGATTATGTAAGCTATACTACCTCCATAAAGGAGGATTTATCAAGAAGAGATTTCACAGTCAATGCAATGGCTTATAACGAGGATAGTGGATTAATTGATTACTTTGGCGGCACTGAGGATTTAAATAACAAAATAATTAAAACTGTTGGAAAGGCTGAAGACAGATTTAACGAAGATGCATTGAGAATGTTAAGGGCTGTTAGATTTTCCTCACAACTAGGTTTCCAACTAGATACTAAAGATTTGTTTATTAGCATTAAGAGAAACGCAGAGCTTATAAAAAATATAAGTCAGGAACGAATTAGAGAGGAACTTTCTAAAATTTTAGTCTCTGATGAACCAGTTGATGGGATAATAGCTTTAAAGGAAAGTGGACTGCTGCAGTACATTATACCAGAATTAAATCCTACTATAGACTTTGAGCAGCACAATAAACACCATGATAAGGATGTGTTTAATCATACTTTAGCGGTACTAGATAATGTTCCTAATAAGTTAGAACTAAGACTAGCGGCATTGCTTCATGATATAGGAAAGCCTAAATGTTTTACTATAGGAGAAGATAAGCAGGGACATTTTTATGGTCACAATGAAGTAAGTGCTCAAATTAGCAGGAAAGTACTTAAAAGATTGAGGTTTGATAACAAAACTATCAATAAGGTTTCTTTGCTTGTATTTGAACATATGAGTAAATTTGATAAGATAAAGCTTCCCGCAATTAAGAGATTTATAAATAGAGTTGGAGAGGAAAATTTGGAGGATTTGTTTCAGCTTCAAATAGCGGATGTAAAAGGTTCTGCAAAAAGATCTCAAGATACCAGTAAAATCCTAGATCTTAGGGAAAAGTGCGAGATAATACTTAATGAAAAACAGCCTTTAACTATAAAGGATTTGGCGGTTAATGGTGGTGATTTAATGAATTTAGGAATAAAAGAGGGGAAAGAGGTAGGAACTACTTTAAATATGCTTCTGGAAAAGATTCTAGAAAGGCCTGAATTAAATACTAAGGAAAGCTTATCAGAAATTATATTAAAAAGGAGAATAGAAAATGATTAAACTATTTTGGTATACTTATTTTTCAATCTACCTACTATTAACTACTATAGTAGGTAGAACTAAATTATTTTTTATCAGAAAGAAATCACCGGAACTAGCAAAGGAATATGCCTATAGAAAGTTACAAAGCATATCAAATCATGTTTTGAAAAAATCTAAAACAACTACGTTAATAGAAGGAAAAGAAAATATTCCGGAAGGACCTTGTCTTTTTGTCAGCAACCATCAAGCTATTTTTGATGCTTTTCTTTTACTTGCAGGCATAGACAAGTTGTCAGGGTTTATTGCAAAAAAAGAGATTGAAAAAATTCCTCTGATTGGAAGTTGGCTAAAGCAAATAGATTCTGTGTATATTGACAGACAGAATATTAGAGAAGGAATGAAGGCTATTAACCAGGGAGTAGAAAATTTAAAAAAAGGATGGTCCATGATTATTTTTCCAGAGGGAACAAGAAGTTTAAAGTCTGAAATGGGTGAGTTTAAGAAGGGTAGTATGAAATTAGCACTTAAAGCAAAGGTGCCTATAGTTCCAATAACAATTGACGGAACTTATAGAGTATTAGAAGTAGGAAATCAGGTAAGAGGACATTCCGTTAAAATGATGATTCATAAGCCTATTTATTTAGAAAATCTTTCTGAAGAAGACAAAAAGAACTTAGCAGAAATTTTACATGACATAATAGAAAGTGGATTAAAGTAAGTTTACAGAGGATACCTAATTAGAAAAGGTAGATAGAGAAAGATAATTCTTGACACTTAAAAACTCAGATAAAGGTTAAATAATAACTATATTTAGCCTTTATCTGAGTTTTTTATAGTAGTAAATAATTTCTATATCTTTAAATTCTGTAAAACCTTATAAAAATAGTGAAGGATTTCAGTATATTTGGTATTATATAACTAAAAAGGAATTATGATGGGGTGATATAAATGGATAGGCAAAAATCAGTAATTCAGATACTTTTAGCAGCAGCGTTATTTGGTTCTAGCGCGCCAATTTCTAAGCTGCTTTTAGGTAAAATAGAGCCAATTCCTATGGCAGCTTTTCTATATATTGGTAGTGGTCTGGGGATTTTTATATTTAAACAAATTGAAGGTGTTTTAAACAAAAGAAGTGAACAGGAGGCACCTTTAAGAAAAAAAGATATACCTTGGCTTTTGGGCGCAGTGTCTTTTGGAGGAGTATTTGCTCCCATAATACTTATGAACAGTCTTCAATCAACACCTGCGTCTACTGCTTCCCTTCTACTAAACTTTGAGGGGGTTGCCACTACACTGATTGCAGCAGCATTATTTAAGGAGAGCATAGGAAAAAGAATATGGACAGCAATCCTTATAATAACGCTATCTAGCATAGTGTTATCGTGGGATTTTAGTAATCAATGGGGAATTTCCCCAGGTTCATTAGGAATAGTAGCTGCTTGTTTTTGTTGGGGAATGGACAATAATTTTACAGGTAAGATATCTCTAAAGAATCCTTTTTCTATAGTTACTATAAAGGGTTTTTCAGCAGGTATATTCTCACTTTTTCTTGCCCTTTTATTGAAAAATCCTATGCCTAGCTTCAAAACTATATTTCTAGCTATGATCCTCGGTTGTTTCAGTTATGGCTTTAGCATTGTGTTATTTGTATTAGCGCTTAGAGGTCTCGGTAGTGCTAGAACAAGTGCTTTTTTTGCAACAGCACCTTTTATAGGCACTATCTTATCCTTTATAGTGTTCAAAGAGAACATAGAGTATAATTTTATAATAGGATTTTCAATAATGATATTAGGAACTATATTGTTATTAAAAGAAAGTCACATTCATGAACATTTTCACAGCTTTGAAACTCATGAGCACAGACACTGTCATAGTGATGAGCATCATAATCATAGTCATCCAATGGAGGAATTAAATCGTAGTAAGTGGCATTCTCATGTACATACACATAACGAAATATCTCATTGTCATGAACATACTCCAGACGTTCACCATAGACATGAACATAAAGAAGAGTGAGAACAAAAGATAAAAATAGAAAGCTGGCTCACAATGTAAGCTTTAAAAAAATGTTTGAAGGAAGAAGGAGAACTAATGTAAAAAAAGAGGGCAGAGTCTAAGAATTATTCTGTCCTTCTTGTAATTAAATCCTGAAGACCTTCAATCAGTTTCCTTTTCTTATTTATAGAGTGTGTCATATTGGAAAGCTCCTTTTCTAACTTTAAATTTTTACTTCTTATAATTTTAAGCTGTAGTTCTAGCTGGTGAATTTGGTTTAATTTATTTTGCTCTACTTCACAATAGGTATCATCTATGTATTTTTTACTTTTAAAAAAGATTTTAATATAATCTATAGCAGACAATGTAAATTTTTTTAGTATTTTTGTATACTTTAATATCAATTCATATAAATTATTCATATTTAACAACCCCTATAACATTATTTTATAATGATTATGTTATCTAATACAAGGAGAAAACTATGAAAAAAAGAGAAAAAGTTCTATCAAAGTTTATGAACAAGTATAATAATTTTAAGAAACAAGGAATAGCCAAAGTAGAAAATAAAATAAAAGATTTATCCTTGAAGATAAAAAAGGAATCATTAAAATTCGATGAACTGATAAAAACTAGAGAAAAATTTAAAGAAGAAAATAACAAATATGATGAAGTATACAATTCATTGATAGAAGTTTTAAAATTAAGAGGACTATTGTTTAATATACCTAATAAAAATTTTAAGGTAAGGGAATGGGATAACTTACTGATAAAAAAGATAAATGGGCGATATGAATTAATAAATAAAAACAAGGAACCACTATATCTTTTCGAAGAAAAATATAGTGAGGTCATAGAGCACATAATGACAGAGTATTATTATAGTGTAGTTGTCACTAGGATAGATAGAAGATATATTAAGGTTCAGCTTAGAATTACTGGGGATGATATAGGACTAAGCCATTAGCCAGAAGTCAATTCATGTAAAGCAAGAATAAAGGAGAAGAAGGAAGATGCTTACAAGAAGTAGCGGGATTTTAATGCATATTACATCTTTATCAAGTCCATACGGCATAGGAACCTTTGGGAAAGAAGCATATAAATTTGTAGATTTCCTAGTAAAATCAGGACAAGGATACTGGCAGGTATTGCCTTTAGGTCCAACAGGGGCGGGACATTCACCTTACCAATCCTTCTCAACCTTTGCAGGCAATCCATATTTTATAGATCTAAATTTATTGAAGGAAGATGAATTACTTAAAAAAGAGGACTATGAAAAGATAGACTTTGGAGATAATGAGGACAGAGTAGACTATAAGAAAATATTTAAAAATAAGATGCCTATTTTAAGGCTTGCCTTCGAAAATAGTAAAGGAAAATATGAAAATCAAATAGCAAAATTTAGAGGTGAGAATAAGGAGTGGTTAGAAGATTATGCTCTTTACATGGCTGTAAAAGAGAACTTTGATTCAAAGCCATGGCAACAATGGGATGAAGATATTAAGCTAAGAAAAGAACAGGCATTGGTACGGTATAAGAAAGAATTAAAAGAAGAAATAGATTACTGGATATTTTTACAATACCAGTTTTTTAAACAGTGGATGGCTTTAAAAAATTATGCCAATGAAAAGAATGTTAAAATAATTGGAGATATTCCAATATATGTAGCAGAAGATAGTGTAGATACTTGGGCAAATAATGAAGTATTTCTTTTAGATGAAGATAAGATGCCAATTGCAGTTGCAGGTTGCCCGCCAGATGCTTTTTCAGCTACAGGACAATTATGGGGAAACCCTATATACAATTGGAGATACCTTGAAGAAACTAATTATAAGTGGTGGATAGGAAGGATGAAAGGTAATACTAAACTCTATGATGTAACTAGAATAGACCACTTTAGAGGTTTTGAATCCTTTTGGCAGATTCCATATGGTGATGACACTGCCGTAAATGGAAAATGGGTGAAGGGACCGGGAATAAATCTTTTTTATGCAATGAAACAGGTTTTAGGGGAAATGGATATAATAGTTGAAGATTTAGGATATTTAACTAAGGAAGTTATAGATTTTAGAATAGTTTTAGGATATCCAGGAATGAAGGTGCTGGAATTTGCCTTTGACGATAGTGAGAAAAATGAACATCTTCCTCATAATTATGATAAGAACTGTGTAGTTTATACTGGAACCCATGATAATGAAACTGTTATAGGTTGGTTTGATAGTGCACAAAAAAGTCATGTAGATTTTGCTAGAAGATATTTGAAATTGAACAAAAAGGAAGGCTATCATTGGGGATTTATAAGAGGTGCTTTAAGTTCCACTGGCAATCTTGCAATAATACAGATGCAGGATTACTTAGGCTTGGGTAGTGAGGCTAGAATGAACACTCCATCAACTCTGGAAGGAAATTGGCAGTGGAGAGTAAAGAAAGATGTTTTAAATGATAGTTTGGCTAAAAAGATAAACAAAATTACCAAATTGTATGGAAGGTAGATAGGTTATTATATGGAAGAAATTCCTTCTTAACATTGTAAGTTCAGGCATTCTTAGTATTTAAGATGACTTTTTTAAGTATAAATTTGAAGAATTGTACTTAAAAAAGTCATTTTAATTTACTTTTCTAATTTAATTTTAATTTTATTTTCTTTATACTAAAAATAGGAACACAAATCTGATACAATATAGTAATAAAGAAAAATTAAGCGAAAAGTTAGAGGGGAAGAGTAAAGGCGATGCAGTATATTATTGTTGATATGGAATTCAATAACTTAAGAGACATAGAAGAGTGTTATCCTAATTTTTACACTGAGTATGGTAAGATTTTGGATAAAGCAGAAGAGTGTCCTAATGAAATTATAGAAATTGGAGCGGTAAAATTAGATGGGCAGCTTAGAACATTAGAAACCTTAAAATTATATATTAAACCAACTATATTTCCTATAATTAATCCCAAAGTAAAAGAAATTACAGGTATAGGTGAAGAAGATTTGAAGGAAGGAATTCCTTTTTTAGAAGCAATAGACAAGCTTCGTAGTTTTATAGGAGAAGATAGTATTCTTTGCTCTTGGGCTAAGGATGACGTAGTGGAACTTATAAGAAATGCAAACTATTATAAATATGGAAGCATAGAATGGATTAGCTCTTATTTAGATATTCAGGAGTACTGTACTAAAGTATTGGCTTTGAATAACTCTATTAGCTTAAGAAGAGCATTAGATAGGTTTAGGGTAAAGGTGGACGAAAATAAGCTTCACGACGCTTTAAATGATTCCGTATATACTGCAGAGGTTTTTAGAAGATGCTTTAATAGTAGAGCTGTTAAGAATTATATAGTTGAAGACATTAATCAAATGCCTGCAGTAGTTCTTAGAATAGATGAAAATTTTAAGTTAGAAGAGGGTAAGACAGAATTTCGCTGTCCAAGATGCAAAAGGGAAGTGAATTTTGAGTATCCACTAAGAGTTTTAAAATGGAGATTTGTTGGAGTTGGGTATTGCGAAAGATGTAAATCTAACATAATGCAGGAAATAGTTATCAAGAAAAACCTTGTAGGCGAGGAGATTTATAAAAATACAAATAAAATACTAAACGACGAGGAGTATAGAAATATTACAGGAAGGTTAGAAAAGATAAGCTAGGGGCAGTATTAATTTTAGCGGTTTATGGGAAAGGCGTAAAATTAAAAAAGAGGAATAGTGCAATTAAAATATATTAATAAAATTTTATTTAAATAATTTAAAAATTTACAGTAAATATACAAATTAATACTACTAAATTTTCATATATGTGGCAAAATATAAAAAATAACCTATATTTTAAAAGGGGTGCTAATATGAAAAAAATAGTATTATCACTTATCTGCTTTATGCTGTCATTTACTGTGGGTTTTGTTTATGCCAAAAATACTCTTAGCGTAACTGTTGAAGATAGAGAAGTAGAAAATAATGGAGAATATATTATGGATAGAAATAAAATATATGTATCCGAAGATGGACTAAAGAGAGATTTTTACTTTAATATATTTTATAACAAGGATCAAAATAAGGTGGATTTATATGATACTAGAAAGATCTCTCTTGAAGAAAGAGTTAAGTTATTTGAAGAATTTGCACAGTATTGTTCTCCAGAAACTTCTAAATCTGCTGCTTTTCTTTGGGCTGAGGGAGTTAAAAAAAGAAATGGAGTATTTCAGTATGCTGCATTAAATAAGCCACTAAAAGAAAAATTTAAGGCTGCAGCAGAAAACAAAGGAAGCTGGGTAACTGGAACTTCAAGTCCTTGGGTTGATAGCTATGAGGTAAAAGAAAAAAAAGTAAATGAATCAACCTGGGAATATAATATAGTTTTTAAGGCTGTAACTTCGCAAGATGAAGTTTACACCTGGAATGCAACTTTACTAATTAGTGAAGAGGAAGGTAAATGGAGAATAATAGATATTAAAAAGAATTTTGATATTATGTAATATAATAAAATTAGTAAAATAGTATTTATTCATTAATATTAAGTATTATATCAAACAAATACGCAAATATTATCTATGGAGGTGATAATATTTGCGTAATAATAAATTTAATACAATACTTTTAACTTTATTTTTTCTTGTATCTTTATCTGGGTGTAAAAATAATCAGTCGGTTACTCCTCAAGGGCAATTAGAAAATAAAAATAATACACCAATAAGGGAAAGTAAACAGCAGGCACAGACAAAGACTGAGCCTCCATCTTCACAGCAGCCTCCAGCACCTAAAACAGAACCGAAGGAAACACCAAAGGAAGCACCAAAACCAGCGCCAAAAAAAGAATCACCTAAAAAGATAACGGAAGAAAGTAGAGTTTTAGCAAGTTTCAACACAACTATACTAGATAGTGAAAGTAATAGAGTTAGTAACATAAGACTTGCAGCTCAAAAAATTAATGGGTATATACTTAAGCCGGGAGAAACCTTTTCATTTAATGAGGCAGTAGGGAAGAGAAATTATGAAAATGGATATAAAAAGTCCAGAATTTTAGTAAATGGAAAGGGAGATGAAGGTGTAGGTGGTGGCATATGCCAATTAAGTAGCACCTTGTATAACGCAGCTGAAAAATCAGGTTTAGAAATTATAGAAAGACATTCTCATAGTGGAGAAGTTTCTTATGTTCCCAGAGGTAGAGATGCAGCAGTTAGCTATGGGTACAAGGATTTAAAGTTTAAAAATACCAATAGTTACCCTGTTAAATTGAGTGTGAGCGTTAAAAATGGAAAGGTATATTCTTCTATTTCAAAGGTAAAATAAAAGTAATGCTTAGAAATATAATTTTTAATAAAAATATGTAGACAAGATAAAATTTGTCTACATATTTTTTATTATTAGTTTCCGAGAGCACAAATTACCTGTCTTTCGTTACCTATAGTTTTTATTTTAGGGGAGATATATATACAGTCATAGGATGCTTCCTTACATTTTAGACAGAAAGAGCAGCCAGTTCTAGGTAGGTTATTGATACCTTTTACATAATGAGTAACCTCTGCTGATTTTTCTGAGAGGCTAAGAAAACTCCTGTAATTTAAGAAACATCTAGTATGAGGATGCATAGGGTCAGATAAAATTAAGTCTTTTTTACCGTATTCAACAATAGTTCCTTTATACATAATAGCGATGTTCTCCACACAGCTAACTACAGATTGGAGTTTCTTTGATATTAATATAAAGCTGCAATTTTCCTTTTTTAGCTCTTCTATTTGTTCTAATATATAGTTTTTTGCTTTTGGTTCTGCATCAAAAATACTATCATCTAAAACTATGAGTTGTGGTTTGATTAAAAAGGCTAATGCGAGCATAAGTCTTTGCTTTTCATAAGCTTCTAACTTATATGGCAAGCTTTTTAGTAGAATCTCAGTATTAGGACAAAGTAAATTGCCTAATATTTCTTTCAGCTTCACCTCAGATTCATTTAGGGACAACCCGCTATGCTGAGAAATAACCTCAAGGCATTGCTTTCCAATAGAGCGTATAGGGTTTAAGGAAGTCAAATATGCCTTTATTAAAGACATGAAGGTATTATTCACCTTCTTAGAATGATTTGTTGCTATTGTTATTATATTTTCACCTTTGAAAGTAACTTTGCTGTTAATAGATAATTTCTTTTTATTATTTATGATCATTAAAAATTCGCCAGGTTTAATATCAACAGAAATTGTTTCCTTTAGCAAAACGTTATTCTCCTTCATACATACACACTCCTTATATAATTAATAACATAATGGAAAGTAAGTTTTTCTTTTATCTAAATAAATACATTATTTATTAAGTCAAATTTATATTAAATAAATAATTAACAGCTTTGTATTATATTTAACAACTATTATGTTAATATGTTAACATGAATTATCAGAAAATTCTAGTAAGTTTTTTGATAATTATATAAAAATCGTTTTTCTTTTTTCAGCATTTTATTATTAGAAAAAGCGTTGATATCTATGATTTGTTAAAAAATAACCATTTCTTTTGTAAAATGTTAACTGTAAGTAAAATATTGTGAAAACTTAATGATTTACCTAAATTAAAGTAAACCATCTTAATTTTATGTATAGTCCTAGTGAAAATTAAAACAAAATAAGTACTTGTATGTGAGAAAATTAAAAAAAGATAAGCATATAACTATCATACACAAAGAAAATTAAATTGTGCTATAATTATTCCGATATATTTTTGAAGAAAAGGAATTATATCGACAATTTATACAAAAGATAGTGTAGGAATAAGTAAAGTAATATAAAATTAAGAACTCTTTAAAAATAGTATATACTATGCGAATTTTATAGAAATTTTGGAGGTATTTATGGAATTAAGTAGCAAAAAAGATTATTTTGTGGTAGAATTTTTTGTAGCCTTTTTAGTAGTATTTGGTGTTGTTATGTTTCTACCGATGTTTCCTAATCTTCAGGAAACTTTTGGAGTAACTGTTTCTAAAATAGCTTGGCTACCTAATATAGGATATTTAACCATGATATTATTTTCTCCTCTAGTGGGAAAGGTAATAAAAAAAATAGGGGCAAAAAAACTTTTGCTATTTTGTTTGTTTTTGTGGGTAGCTGGGATATGTATAGAGCTTTTAGCTATTAAGATATTGAGCTATGGCTTATTTGTCTTTGGTAGATTTATAGAGGGCATAGGAGAAGCTACTTTTTTTCCTATTCTTTTATCTATTAATAAAGCTGTGATGAAGGAAGAAAAGGATAGTAAAATAGGAGCAAGTCTTATTGAAACAGGTTCTGCTATAGGAGGGCTGATTGCAGCAATTCTTGCAGGATATTTTCTAAATTCACCTCAAGTATTCTTACTTATACCAATAGCTTTAGGAGTTATGGTGTGGATATTTGTTTTACTAAAGATTAAAGAAGTAGTTTTAGAAGAAAGGGAAGATTTAGTGACAACTGGGGCAGGAGAGAGTAAAAAAGCGTATATAAGCTTGTTATTTATGATTTTCGGAACTCAAATGGTATTTGCATCTTCTCAAGTGTTTTTAGCTTATTATATGGAGATATTTGCAGCAGTAAATAGAACTGGATTTTTAATATCTCTAGAGCAAATCTTAATCGCAGTAGGGACAATTGTACCGGTAATACTTCTTAAAAGACTTTCTTTTATAGATATAAGAAACATATTGTTAGTGGTATTTTTACTAGGTTCTGTTTTATTAGCTATGCAAATTTCTTTCGGTATATCTGTAATAAGCTTACTTATTATAACATTATTTGTGGGAATAGGTTTTACAACATTAAATATTTATCTATCTAGGGCTGTAGTATCAAATGCATCACAAAAAATGTCCTTATATACCTCAGTAAGGTTTGCAGCAGGATTTTTCCTATCCTTTACCTGGGGGAAATTTATAGAAGTTTACAGAAACTTAGGACATAGTTATTCAGAAACCTTTTATGTGCTATACCTTATTACTGCTTCATTAGCAGTAGTAATATTTTTTATAGTATATTTACTGCAAAAAGAAGATTTATCTTTTTGGAAAAGCAGAGACTTAACTAATTAAAATAACAGGAGGTAACAAAATGAGTGTTCACATTAATGCAAAAGAAAATCAAATAGCAGAGAGTATATTACTGCCAGGAGATCCACTAAGAGCTAAGTTTATAGCAGAAAACTTTCTTGAAGATGTTATATGTTATAACGAAGTAAGAGGAATGTATGGATTTACAGGAACTTATAAAGGTAAAAGAGTTTCAGTTCAAGGAACTGGTATGGGAATACCATCTATATCTATTTATGTTAATGAGTTAATTCAAAGTTATGGAGTTAAAAACCTTATAAGAGTTGGAACTTGTGGTTCCTTCCAAGAATCTGTTAAGGTTAGGGATATAGTTATAGGATCAGCAGCATCTACTGATTCTAATATAAATAAAATAAGATTTAACGGAAGAGATTTTGCTCCTACGGCAAGCTTTAAATTATTAAAAAAAGCTTACGATATAGCAGTAGAAAAAGGCTTTGATCCAAAAGTAGGTAATATTTTTAGCTCGGATACTTTCTACCATGACAATCCTGAGGACTGGAAACAGTGGGCTAATTTTGGATGTTTAGCAGTTGAAATGGAAGCTGCTGGACTTTATACTTTGGCAGCTAAGTATGGAGTTGATGCACTTACTATACTTACAGTAAGTGACCACATAGTAACTGGAGAAATTACTACAGCAGAAGAAAGACAAACAACTTTCACAAAGATGATTGAAGTTGCACTTGATACTGTGAATTCACTGTAGTCTTTTTATAATTTATTCTGACCTGTTGACAAAGTTATTTTGACAACAGGTTTTTTTACAAAATTTACATGGCATAATAATATTTAGATTATTAGATTATATGACTAACTGTGGGGGATGTTCTATGTTTACATTTAGAAAAACAAAAGCAATAGAAGAAACTAAGGATAAAGAAGAAATATATAATAATAACCTTGGACTACTAGTGCGTAATGAAGAGTGCATCGTAGACAAAATTAGTAATAAAATTAACGAAACTAGTTTTGTAGTAGAAAACCTTATATTAACTATTAATAGTATTTCACAATATATTGAAGTCCAGTTTGGCTCTATAAACAAAGTTATAGACCAAATCAACACTTATTCTGCTTTAGCAGAGGAAGTTTCTGCGAGCATAGATAGTTCAAAACAGCTTTACTCCCAAACCCTAGAGGTATCAAGAAAAGGAAGTGACGCTGTAAATGAATCTATAGGTGCGATGGAAGATATACAGAGCTCGGTTACTTACTCAAAAACTGTAGTAAATACTCTTAGCAATAAAGCTACTGATATACACAGCATGTTAGATGTCATAAAAGACATTGCTAATAATACAAATTTGTTAGCATTAAATGCATCTATTGAGGCCGCAAGAGCTGGAGAAGCTGGGAGAGGCTTTGCTGTTGTAGCTTCAGAGGTTAAAAAATTAGCTCAAAGAAGTATGGAATCAGTTACTTATATATCCAACACTATTAGTGAAATTAATGACAGTATAAAAAGCACTATAACAGCAATGGATGAGACTATAGAAAAAGTAAAAAAAGGATCTGATATAGCAGGCAATACTCTAGAGGTTTTTGGAAAAATAACAGAAGCAGTAAACGAGGGCAACAATGTAATGGAAGAAATTGCTTCAGCAGTTGCTACTCAAACTAAAAGCCTTGAAGGAGTAATAGATTCTACTGATGACATGAATAATACCTCTGAGAAATTGATGTTTGTAGTTGAAAGTGCTTCTCTTAGCACCCAGTACACTAAAACTTCACTGGCATCATTATATAATGTATCAGAGGACTTAAAAGTTACTACTAAGGATCTATTAAACAGTATGGATGCACAGATACAGGAAGATATAGTGCTTAGAACTTGTATAGGTTCACAGCCAGATAGATACGATCCATCTATATCCTATGATTCTGAATTGATACATTTATTTTCAAATTTACATTCAGGAATTCTTCTTATAGGTGAATCTGGTGATATTTCACCTGGAATTGCTAAGAGCTGGTATGTGGAGGACGATAATCTTACATGGGTATTTAATTTACGTAAAGGGGCAAGATTCCATAATGGTAAAGAGATATTAGCAGAAGATGTTAAGTACTGCTATGAAAGACTATTGAGCCCTGAACTTAATTCACCTAATAGTTGGACACTGGAGGATATTGAGGGAGCAAGAGAGTTTAGAAATGGCAGTTGCTCTTCTGTAAGTGGTATAAAAATTTTAAATAATTACTGTATTTCTATAAAGTTATCAAAGCCTTACAGTGGATTTCTTCTAAATCTTGGACAGAGTTTTTGTGCTGTTATGGACAAAGAGGAATTGAAAAAAGGAAATATAGTAGGCTGTGGAGCTTTTATTTTAGCAAAGAGAGATGAAGAGGAGTGTGTATTAACAGCTTTTAAGGACTACTTTAACGGAGCACCTTACATAGATAAAATAGTTATTAAATTCAGTAAGGAAAAACTTGCAGAGCGCATTATAGATGGAGATTATGACTTTGCTCTTATAGATAGTAAAGAGGATATTGACAAGATAAAAAATCAAGATATGTTATGCATGAATACAAAGGTAGTAATGGGAACCTATTATGCTGGATTTAATTTGGACTCAAGATCAATATTTGCATCTAATGTTGAACTAAGAAAAGCCTTAAATTTAGCTGTAAATAAAAAGAGAATAATAACTGAGCTCCTTGGAGATATGGGAGAGGAGGCTAAAGGGCCGATTCCACCTTCAATCATAGATAACTCATATCTTACCGAAATTTCTTATAATCCTGGTCTTGCAGAGGAATTATTGAGAAAAAACAATGCCCAAGGTAATACTATTAGCATTTTGTATAGAGATACTAGTGAGGATATACTTTTTAATAAAATAACTAATTATATTATTGAAGACTTAGCTGCTCTAGGAATTTCCTGTAAGCTTATTAAAGTTCCGGTTTCAGAATATCTAAATCCGGAAAGTATTAAGAAATGCGATTTGTGCATAGGAAGATGGATAGCAGATTCAGGAGATCCGGATAATTTCCTTCAACCGATATTTAATCCAGCAAATGTAGCTAATCTCTCTAGATATAATAATCCTTTAGTAATAGAAAAACTTGAGGAAGCTAAAGCCTTAATAAATCCTAATAAAAAACTTCAACTTTACAGAGAGATTCAGCAAATTATAATAAAAGACATGCCTTGGATTTTTCTATACCATCCTAAAGTTGCAGTAGGCCACAGAAAAGGTATTTTAGGATTAAGATTAAATCCACTTGGTTTTATAAATTATGATAATATAATAGTAAGATAACAGGAACCTATGTGACTATATGCTGACTAAAGAATTTACCACTTAGCTGAGAGACAATCTCCATCTTTTTATGAGCAAAAAATAAATTTTTGTATTTTTATAGTATTAAATTTTTCATTAATGCAAACAATAGATTTACAACGTAGTTTACGACGCACAATAATAAATTATTTTTTAAAAAATTTTGTTAACTTTACATTATTGTGTTATACTAGTTAACATTAGAAGAAAACACTGTTAACATAAGAAGAGATATCAGTGAATATTTTATTTTAGGAGGAAATACAATGAAGACAGGAACAGTAAAATGGTTTAATTCAGAAAAAGGATTTGGATTTATTGAAGTAGAAGGAGAAGATGATGTTTTTGTTCATTTCTCAGCTATACAAGGAAACGAAGGAAGAAAAAACCTTGAAGAAGGTCAAAAGGTTCAATTTGATGTAGAGAAAGGTCCTAGAGGCCCTCAAGCATCTAATGTAGTAAAACTATAAAAGTAATCTTTAATATTTTAATATATAGATATTATAGACATCAAATGTTTTGCCACCTTAACAAAGGTGGTTTTTTATCTAATTATAAGATTATAAATATAATTTTATATAACCTTGTTTCAAATAATTTAAAAGGAGAATAGTTGTGGTAAGAAAAATTTATAAAATGAAAAAAACAATATCTGTAAAACAGTTTATTTCTGAATTAGGAGAAGACTTCTCTGAACATATGAAGGAAAGATTATTAGATTTAAACTTAAGATCCGTTTTAACAAGAAAAGAAGATTATAATAAGGTAGATATCAAACATGTAGAACATACAATGTATGGTTCTAATGAAGATAAGGAACAAAAAGAATACTCTTATGGGCAGTTAATAGTTGACGACGGAGTGTTATATTTTTCAGAAAAAGCTATGGAAAATGATTATGTAATGCAGGCACCAGTTGTAAGTACTATATATAGTTCCCTAGGAAATGAGACTACGACAATGGATGAGGGAGTAAATGCCAAAAAAGTAGATGATACTAACATTGATTATGTTGTAGATACTATATTAGGCGTATGTCCAGAAGTATCTCAATCTTATCTAGATATTGTGAAAGAGATGACTTCACGTTCAGACATTAAAGCAAAAAGTAATAGTAATAGCAAAAGCTATATTTAAATTATATGAAATTAGAAAGTAGACAAATCTCTAGAGAACAATTCTGAAATATTTGATCTCATCCTTCTAATTTAATCCATAGGCTATAAAGATTCATACTAAAGGGTGCTTTACAGTGCAGAATTTTGTTATATTTTCGTAAAAAGTGATTTTAGAAGAATTAAATGAAATAATATTTAGAAGATGGATTTTTTACAAATTTACCAATTGCAATAATAGCCTCTCCGTCAAAGATTAAAGATAGAGAGGTTATTATATAATTGCTAAGGGGACAGGTCAACGGATATTATAATTTAGCCCAAAGTTGAAGGTGCTGTTAATTTTTTTTATATAGTTCCATAAACATTGGACCAACCTTGCAAGTCTTAATATCAATTTTCTCCCAAACATTCTGTTTAACATAGGGTTCTATTTTTAAGTATTCATCCAGCTCAGTTCTTGAGGCAAACTCAGATATAATTACTGATCCAATCATTTTTTCATTATCATCTAGTATAGCAGCAGCATATAAGTGTTTACCTTCCCTAAATAATTTGTCAGTGAGCTTTAGATGTTCATCACGAGCTGCTAGACGTCTATCTAGTGCACCGTTATCTGTTGCATCGTAGGCAGTAATAAAAAATTGCATTATATTACATCCTTTCCTTTCAATTATATAATAGATAAGTTGAAATCATCAACTAGTAACTGACAATTAAGTTTAATATATGACTATTATGAGTTTTTATACCTTCATAAAAATTAACATATATATATAAACTAATAGAGAAGTGGTAGCAAAATATAATTTATAGATTGAAAGAATATGTTATGAGATATATTGAACTTGAAAACATATTTTGGTAACATACTTATAGATTTATTAATGCGTAATTTAAGGAGGATGCAGAGTATGAAATTCGTAAATCTAAAGAAAAAGTTAACCACTCTTATCATGATTATACTTGCTATATCAATAGCTGGGTGTTCAAAAGCTCCTAACACAGGTACAAGTGATAAGAAAGAAAACAGTAATTATAAAAGCCAGTATAGCGGTAAAAAACCAGTTGTTAGTATTCAAATGGAGAATGGAGCAATAATTAAAGCAGAATTATACCCGGATACAGCTCCTAAGACTGTAGATAACTTTATAGCCTTGGTACAAAAGGGTTTTTACGATGGATTAATATTTCATAGAGTAATTCCAGAGTTTATGATACAGGGAGGGGATCCAACAGGAACTGGTACTGGTGGACCAGGATACACAATTCCGGGAGAGTTCAAAAATAATGGTTTTAACAACGATTTAAAACATAGCAAGGGAGTCCTTTCTATGGCTAGAAGCCAAGATCCAGATTCTGCTGGTTCTCAATTCTTTATTATGGTTAAGGATAGTCCTCATTTGGATGGAGACTATGCAGCTTTTGGAAAGGTAATTGAAGGTATGGATGAAGTTGATAAAATAGTTAATGCAAAAAGAGATGAAAAAGATAAGCCTTTAACTGATCAAAAAATGAAGAGGGTTACTGTAGAAATAAAATAGAGGAGGCTAAAAATGTACATAGCATTTGGAAATCAAGTTATAGATAGTAAAGAGATTAAAGAAACTATTGAAGAAAATACAGAATTTAAAGTAATTAAGGATATGAGTAAAGGGTCAAAAAGAGAAGATATATTGGCTTTTAATCTAAGTGTTGGTGTAGATGTTTTAAAAGATATGATGGAGGAAGATTACGAAGAAGACTACAATGTAGATCAAAGTAATGAGGATGATCTATTTGAAGAATACCTTACATTAGCAGAAGATCTTGCAACGGATATTGAAGAATATATACCAGAAGAGGCTATTTTAGATATTAGAGCTTATAAACTGGATGAATCGTATGGAGATATAAAGTTAATTGCGGTAATAGCTCATGAGGGTCTTGGGGAGCTAAAATTAAGAGATATTATGAAGAGACTTTTAACTCAGGCAGAATAATGTCTAGAGGACGATTTACTATTATTAAAATAATAGTGAATCGTCCTTGGTTTTTTTAGATCTAAAATAATTTTATAAAAAATATTTACTTTTTCATAAAATTATGCAATAATAAAGAGTCGTAAATAAGTGTTAAATATTAATCATTGTAATAATATGTTAAATATAAAAATTTTATAGTAAAAGGAGTTAAAGATGAAGATAGGATTTGATCACAAGAAGTATTTAGAAGAGCAGTCAAAGTATATTTTAGAAAGAGTAAATAATTATGATAAGCTGTACTTAGAATTTGGAGGAAAACTTTTATTTGATCTTCATGCTAAAAGAGTTTTACCGGGATTTGATGAGAATGCAAAAATCAAGTTATTACATAAATTAAAAGAAAAAGTTGAAGTTATTATCTGTGTTTATGCAGGAGATATCGAAAGAAACAAAATTAGAGGAGACTTCGGTATAACTTATGACATGGACGTTTTAAGACTAATTGACGATTTAAGAGCCTACGAGCTTGATGTAAATAGTGTTGTAATTACTAGATATGATGAGCAGCCATCAGCAACTGTTTTTATGAATAAGCTTGAGCGCAGAGGTATAAAAGTATATACTCACCGAGCAACTAAGGGATACCCTACTGATGTAGATACAATCGTTAGTGATGAAGGGTATGGTAAAAATCCTTATATAGAGACTACAAAACCTATCGTTGTTGTAACAGCCCCAGGTCCAGGAAGTGGAAAGCTAGCAACTTGTCTTAGCCAACTTTACCACGAATATAGAAGAGGAAAAGCAGCAGGTTATTCAAAATTCGAAACCTTCCCAGTATGGAATGTTCCATTAAAACACCCATTAAATATTGCTTATGAAGCTGCAACAGCAGATCTTGAAGATGTAAATATGATTGACTCATTCCACTTTGATGCTTATAACAAAATATCCGTAAATTATAATCGTGACATTGAAACTTTTCCTGTGCTTAAGAGAATAATAGAAAAAATAACCGGAGAAGAATCTGTGTATAAGTCACCGACAGATATGGGAGTTAACAGAGTAGGCTTTGGAATTACTGATGATGAAGCAGTTAAAGAAGCTTCAAGACAGGAGATAATCAGAAGATATTTTAAAACAGGTTGTGAGTATAAAAAAGGATATGTAAATAAGGAAACACTTCAAAGAGTAAAACTTATTATGGAAGAGTTAAACTTAAAGCCAGAAGATAGAAAGGTTGTTATACCTGCAAGAGTGCGCGAAGCAAAGTTAAAGGAATGCAATGATAGAAATGAAATTTGCTCTGCGGTTGCAATAGAACTTAATGACGGAACCATACTAACAGGTAAAAGTTCAGATCTATTAGATGCAACTGCTGCTGCGATTTTAAATGCTGTTAAGCATCTTGCAAATATTTCTGATGAAATCCATCTTATTTCTCCTGTAATACTTGAACCAATTATGAATCTAAAGTCAAAAACTTTAGGTAGCAGAAATACTGCATTAAACTGTGAGGAAGTATTAATAGCACTTAGCATATGTGCTGCAACAAATCCGATGGCACAGGTGGCATTGGAGAAACTTTCTCTTCTTAGAGGCTGCCAAGCGCATTCAACTACTATTTTAAGCACTAGTGATGATCAGACTTTTGGAAAGCTTGGTATAGATATAACAAGTGATCCTGAGTATTCCTCAGAAAGTCTTTACTACAACAATTAAAGGTAGTAATATCAAGGCTTTGAGGATATTCTCTAGAAATATGTAATTATGAATTTTTAATAAACAGATATATGACACTTTCAATATTAAAATATATTGGAGGTGTCATTTTTTATGGCTAGAAAATGGAATTGGAAAACAAAAGTAAATACACTATTATTACTTATAAAGAAATAATAGAAAGATTTATTAGGAGGGGCTATATTAGCTATGATGAAACATCATACAAATAAATATTGTAGTATAGTTAAGATTTGTTTGTACTGTAAGTAATACCCTTGTGGAATTTAGTGTAATATATTGAAAAAAACTCATATAGGTGTTATGATTAATCATACAATTCAAAATACTACAAAAATTTCAGCTTGACATACATGTATAAGTAGATATCCAATCTAAATCAATAAAGATTGGTATATGATAAATTATTAAGGAGATGTATTATGAATCCTAGTTGGGTGATATTGCTCATATTTATATTATTTATAACGTTATTATTAGTTGATTATGTATTATATAGTGATATTAAAAGAAGTAAAAAGCATTCCCAGTATTCAACAAATAGAATAAAAATAATATTTTTTATCATAGCAAATGTATTAATAGTAGGAGTGATAGCAGAAATTATATTGATGTATTATAGGAGTATTGGAACATTTATGAAAATTTAAAGAATAAAAATACATCAACAGGTATTTACGCTATAAGATATAAAAATTTAATAAAGTAAAATAACTGCATAATTACTATGAAGGTATATAAGCAAAGTATTTAGATTTTTGTTAAGCATCTTGGAAATGAGTTAATCTTAAACTTGATAACATAGTTCTTATCATATGGGTTGATTTTAAGGGGCTGTCGCATTAATTATTTTAGTGCGACAGCCCCTTTTTGTTAAAATTAGGTATTTATTTTTGCAGAGAAAAGTTTTATCTAATAAGGCGTAACACCCCATCCTCTACAGGTGGAGGATGTAAGCCTGCGTGTATATCGTGATATTATATTTTACTAAATACTACAATTAATAGTAAAAATATGGCATAATATAAATAGAAAGCGAGGTGAGTAAAGATGTATCTATGTGTAAAACAACAGTTGAAAAAACTATCTAAAGAAAACTATGAAAATATTAGAGAGTTATCTCATATTGCTAAAAATCTATATAACTATGGTTTGTATAATGTAAGACAATATTACCTTGAACAAAAGGAATATCTTAATTATGAAAAGAACTATGCTATTTGTAAAAGTAATGAAAATTATAAATTACTAAACAGTAACATGGCTCAACAAATTCTAAAAGAAGTAGATGGAGTATTTAAGTCATTTTTTGGACTAATTAAACTTGCAAAAAAGGGTACATATGATTTTAGAGCAATTAAACTACCTAAATATCTTAAAAAAGATGGTTTTGCAACTCTTGTAATAGGTTTTGTAAGGGTAAAGGATAATGAACTAATTATTCCTTATTCAAACAATTATAAAAAGACTCATAAGCCTATTAAAATTAAAATACCGCCCATACTTTTAGATAAAAAAATAAAAGAGATTAGAATAATACCTAAAGATAATGCAAGGTTCTTTGAAATTCAATATACCTATGAAGTAGTTGAAACTCAAAGGGATTTAGATAAAACAAAAGCACTTGCAATAGATATAGGTATTAATAATCTTGCTACTTGTGTAACAAGTGAAGGAAAAACATTTATCATAGATGGAAGAAAGTTAAAGTCTATTAATCAATGGTTTAATAAAGAAAATAGTAGATTACAAAGCATAAAGGACTTACAAGGAACTAAGGGAACTACTAAAAAACAGTCTATATTAAGAAACAACAGAAATAATAAAGTAAATGATTATATTAATAAGACTTGTAGATATATCATTAATTATTGCTTAGGAAACAATATAGGAAACCTAGTAATTGGATATAATGAAACACTTCAAAAGGATAGTAATTTAGGTAAAATTAATAATCAGAACTTTGTTAATATACCAGTTGGAGATATAAAAGAAAAGTTAGAATACCTTTGTAGGCTATATGGAGTTAACTTTGTAAAACAAGAAGAAAGCTATACTTCAAGGGAAAGTTTTTTTGACAATGATACTATACCTAAATACAATGCAGATAATCCAACAGATATAATTTTTAGTGGTAACAGAATAAAAAGAGGATTGTATAAAACTAAAAATGGATATTACCTAAATGCTGATGTTAATGGAGCATTAAACATATTAAAGAAAAGTAGCGTTGTGGACTCACAAGTCCTATACAGTAGTGGCGAAGTGGATACGCCTATAAGAATAAGGATTGCATAGATTTTTAAGTCTTATGAAGTCTCCACTTCTAAAGTGGGGGAGAGTTCACTATAACTATTGATTATATGTATCTATTATATAAGTATAAATATAAGACTGATGTTAGCTTAGTTAGGATATAGTTGGGAGTGTGTATAAATGAATATTCAAATATTTGGTGCAAAGAAATGTTTTGATACTAAAAAAGCTGAAAGATATTTCAAAGAAAGAAAAATCAAATATCAACTTGTAGATTTAAATGAAAAAAGCCTAAGCAAGGGAGAATTTGAAAGTGTAAAATCTTCAGTAGGTCTAAATAATCTTATAAATAATAAAGCAAAGGAATATAAAATATTAAATTTAGAAAATATCAGAACCAGCAGTGTAAAGGAAGAACTATTATTTAAAAATCCTAAGCTATATAAAACACCTATAGTTCGGAATGGAAAGGAGGCTACCGTAGGATATCAACCGGATGTATGGAAAGAGTGGGAAGATGCAAAGTAGAATGCAAATTTATGAAAGGAGAAATATTATGAGAGAAAAACAAGATCAGATATTTAGCAGGCCAATTTATGATATTATAAGGCAGAGAACCTCTGTTAGAACATATATAAGCAAGTCTATTGCAAAAGAAATGGAAGAGGAGCTGATTACATTCATTGATAATTTAAGAGGTCCTTTTAGCAGAAAGGTTAGGTTTAAATTAATAAATAGCAAAACTATTTCTACTAACTCTAATATCAAACTTGGCACCTATGGAGTTATAAAGGGAGCTTCACTTTTCGTGGCAGCAGCAGTAGAAAAAGGAGACAGAGCTATGGAAGAGCTTGGATATGAATTTGAAAAATTCATACTATATGCTACTTCTCTAGGTCTAGGAACCTGTTGGTTAGGTGGTACCTTTAAGAAAGGTGAGTTTGCTAAGGCCATAGCACTGGCGGAAGAAGAACTTCTCCCAATAGTAACACCAATAGGATATGCTAGTGAGAAAAGCAGTTTTGTAGATTCTGTGCTTAAATTTGCTTCTGGTTCAAAAAATAGAAAGTCTTGGAAGGAGCTTTTCTACAATGAAAGCTTTAATAATCCATTAAGCAAAGAATGTGCAGGAGATTATTTTATGCCGCTTGAAATGCTTCGTCTTGCTCCATCAGCTTCTAATAAGCAGCCCTGGAGAATAATAAAGGATGGGAATAAATTTCGCTTCTATCTTTCGCCTACCAAAGGATATGGAAGAGCTTTGGGCTTTGATATACAAAGGATAGATATGGGTATTGCTATGTGTCATTTTGAGTTGACAGCCAAGGAGTTGGGCTTAAGTGGAAATTGGATTGTTGAAGAATTAGAAACTAAAAGCCATATGAACAATGAAGAATATATAGTAACGTGGAAGATATAACTAAGTCTAATGATGAAGCTAGCACAGCTTATGCTATCAGTAAATTAATACTTTGGAGAGGGTCATTACTTATTAGTTTTAAGGGATGGTTTACTACTTGGTTGTATGCAATTGGCAACAAAAGTTTTAGTCAACTATTGCGGTTACATTAGTATAGTAGTGAAACGTCCCTCGCATTTTAAAGAAAAATAATAAACTATCTCCTTAACTCTTGACTACCTGGTCAAAATAGCGCATAATATTATCAATCATTGACCATGGGGTCAAAATTCATATGGGGGTGATATAGAATGGGAGATCCTATAGTTGTAGTTAAGGATGTTATAAAAGAATATACCATGGGGGAAATAGTAGTAAAGGCGTCAGATGGAATAAATTTTGAGATACTAAGAGGAGAATTTGTTGTAGTACTTGGGCCAAGTGGGTCTGGAAAAAGCACGGTGTTAAACATCATTGGCGGAATGGATAGACCTACCTCAGGTGAGGTCTATGTAGAGGGAAAAGATATAACAAAGTATTCAGATAATGAACTGACTATGTATAGAAGAAAAAATATAGGGTTTGTATTTCAATTTTATAACTTGATGGCTAACCTCACGGCATTGGAGAATATTGAGTTAGTTACGGGACTTAGTGATAATCCTTTGAATCCAAGAGAAATTATCGAAAAGATAGGATTAAATGAAAGGTCATCAAATTTTCCAGCACAGCTTTCAGGGGGAGAGCAGCAGAGGGTGGCAATAGGGAGAGCTCTTGTAAAAAATCCATTATTGCTTTTATGTGATGAGCCTACAGGGGCTTTAGATTACAGCACAGGAAAATTAATTTTAAAGCTACTTTATGATATTAATAAAACCACCAATAAGACAATAATAGTTATTACACACAATGCTTCCATTGCAGCTATGGCGGATAAGGTTATCAAAGTTAGAAGTGGTACTGTAGAAGAGGTAATTGTTAATGATAATCCAGAACCACCTGAAAGGATTGAATGGTAATGAACATATTATTCAAAAACTTACTTAGAGATATTAAAAAGTCCAAAGGACAATTCATCTCCATCCTAATTATTGTAGTTTTGGGAGTTATGTTTTATACCAGTATAAATGCAATGTTTAGAAATCTTTCTAGTTCCAGTGAAAGGTACTATAAAGAGTACAGGCTAGCAGATATTTGGGTGGATTTATACAAAGCACCTTTAAATATTGAAGAAAAGGTTAGAAAGTTGCCTAACATAAAGAATGTAACAGGTAGAATCATTCAGGATTACAGTATAAATATTTCGGAAGAAAATGCAACCTTAAGATTTGTTACTCTTCCTGATGTGAAGAAGGATATTGTAAATGATATAGTATTGAAATCCGGAAGATATTTTTCTCAAGAAGAAAGTAATCAATGTCTTTTACAAGAAGAGTTTTTTAAAGCACACAACTTGAATATTGGAGATTATATTTACCCAGTGATAAATGGAAACAAGGTAAAGATAAAGGTTATAGGTACAGTGACAAGTCCAGAATTTGTTTATACCTTGAGGGATGCTAGTGAATTAATGCCAGATAGCAAAAAGTTTGGAATTATATATATCAAACAATCCTTAGGAGAGGCTCTTTTAGGATATAAAGGTTATGTAAATAGTCTCTCTATTTCATTATCTAAGGATAGTGACATAGAAACTGTAAAAGAGGATATTGAAAAAAGTTTGAAAGACTTTGGCGTGAAAAGTGTTATTGATAGGAAGCAGCATCTGAGTACTATGATGCTAAATGAAGAAATTGAGAAGCTGCAAGCCATGGGAAGCAGTTTTCCAATTATATTCTTCATTGTTGCAGCGGTTATTATTTATATTATGATGGGAAGGATGGTAGAAAATCAAAGGGTACAAATAGGAGTACTAAAGGCTCTGGGTTTTACAGATATACAAGTACTTCTTTACTATATTTGTTATTCTGCCATTATTGCAGTTGTCGGTAGTGTTATAGGTTCTATACTTGGAACCTATATGGGAATAGGCTTTACAAAACTCATTAATCAATATTTCCATTTACCCTTAGCAAATGCAAAGATTTATTTAGGGCTTGTAATCCCATCTTCTATAGCTACCTTATTTTTCTGTTTACTAGCAGGATATAATTCCTGTAAAAAGGCCTTTAAAATTATGCCTAGTGAAGCTATGAGAGAAAAATCGCCGGAAATAGGAAAAAAGATAGTTATAGAGAAAATCAAAATATTATGGGAAAATATAGGCTACCTATGGAAAATAATATTAAGGAATTTATTAAGATATAAAAGAAGAGCATTGCTAACCTCCTTAGGAATAATATTTTCCTCTGCAATACTTTTAATCTCTCTAGGAATGAAGGATTCTATAGACTTTATGATAAACCAGCAATACAGTAATATACAAAATTACGATATCAAGGTTAACTTTTCAAAACTGATAAATACTGATGAGTTAAATAAAATTAAGAACATTCCCCATATAAAATATATGGAGCCAATTTTCCAAACGGGAATAGAACTATCTAATGGATGGAAAAGTAAAAATGTTTTATTTACTGCACTTATTAAAGAACCAGAAATATACAAGGTACAAGATAAAAGCGGTAAACCTGTAACTATACCGGAGAGAGGATTGCTTATACCGGAAAGGATGGCGGATATTATTGGTGCAAGGCAAGGGGAGAGTGTATATATAAAATTCTTTTTTCCAGGAAAGGAAAAAAAAGAAGTAATAATAAAAGGTACTGTAGTCCAATATGTTGGCTCAAGCACCTATAGTTTTATGGATAATTTAAATGTTCTGTTAGGAGAAGGAAGAATTGCCAACTCAGCCGTGCTAAGATTAGATAATAAGGTTTTTGAAGAAGAAGTTAAGGGAAAACTAAAAGACATGCCTGCTGTAAGTTTTGTAGAATCAAAGGCTGATTCTGAAAATTCACTGATGAAAAACATGGCAGCTATGAAGTCCTCTATAGCAGTATTAATTATACTGTCAGCATCTTTACTTATTGCTGTTGTATATAATATTGCTACTATAAATATCTTTGAAAGACAGAGAGAATTGGCTACCTTAAAGGTATTGGGATTTAAGAATAAAGAAATTAAGAAGCTAGTTTTTAATGAGAATTATATAATTACTATACTTGGAATAGTTATAGGATTACCACTAGGAAGATGGCTTGGTGGATATATCATGGAAGCAAGTAGTACAGATTCTTATAGTATTCCTTATATAGTTAACCTTAAAACTTATGTTATTACAGTAATTCTTACTCTTCTTTTTACTACCTTTACCAATTTTGTTTTAATGAAAAAAGTTAAATCAATAGATATGATAGAGGTTTTAAAGAATAGAGAGTAGCTATATCCTAGAACATTATTAATTTTTGCTAGTTAAAAACACTTTTAATAAGTCTATCCTATATTTTCAGAGGGGTGAATAATACATGAAAAGAAAAAGGTTATTTTGGATAGTTGTACCTATTGGAATATGCTTAGTTAGTTCATTAGTATATCTAAAGGCTCAGAAAGGACAAGCAGCAGAAACTGCTGTTGTAGGAAAAGGAGAAATTAAGCAGTATGTTGAAGATACTGCCACTGCTAAAAGTAGTAGCAAGCAAACAATTTATATTGAAGGTTCAGGAAAGGTAAATGGAATAAAAGTAGATATAGGCGATAGAGTAAAAAAAGGTGATATATTACTAACAATTGATGAGGAAGGCTTAGAACTGAAGCTTAAAGAAGCAAATGCCAAGATTGATGCTGCAAAGGCTCAACTTCAAGGCAGCGAGAATCTAAATAATGCTAATAAAATTGAGATTTCACAAACTGTTGTAGATGAAGCTAAGGTTAAATATGAAGCTGCAGCTAGAAATTTGAATAGTGCAAAGGCACTTTATAACTCAGGAAGTATAAGTAAACAGGAATTGAATAATGCTGAAGATGAGTATAAAACTACAGAATTAGCTTTAAAGTCTGCAAGTTTTACATTAGAGGAGGTTAAAGAAGGAACACCGGATTATGTTAAAAGTCAGTATTCCTCCCAGCTTCAGCAGGCAGTAATAGCAAAGGATGCTGTAACAAGAGAAATACAAAAGCAGAAAGTTATTTCAACGGTTGATGGGGTTGTTCTTGAGAAACTTGTAGAAGAAAACTCACAGAGTACAGCTGGCACAGCAGCCTTTGTTATTGGTGACGTTAAAGCTTTACAACTTGAAGCTAATATATTGTCCGATGACGTTTATAAGGTTAAAATAGGTAATGAGGTTGTAATAAGTGGAAAGCCAATAGGTGACTCAGTTATAAAGGGAAAGGTTGTAGAGATAGCACCGGAAGCTAGGACTATAACTTCATCCTTAGGAGTAAATCAAAAAAGAGTAGCTGTTACTATTGAAATTGTTGGGGATATAGGAGTGATAAAACCTGGATATGACTTAGATATTAAAATTATAACAGAAAGTAAAAAGGAAACTTTAGTAATACCAGATAGTGCTGTATTTGACTATAAAGGAACTGCCTCAGTATTTGTTGCAGATAATGGGAAGGCTGCCTTAAGAAAGATAAAAAAGGGGTTGGAGAGTGAGAAAACTGTAGAAGTAGTAGAAGGATTAAAGCTAGGAGATAGAATATTAGTTAAACCGGATAATAATATTACAGAAGGGATGAAAATTAAATAATAAAAATTAGGAGAGAATGTAATTGAAAGAGAAGTTTGAAAGTTTACCTGAAGAAAAAAAGAAAAGGATATTAGATGCCTCAATTGAGGAATTTGCAATAAATGGATATGATAAAGCATCTACCAATTCTATAGTAAAAAAAGCTGAAATTTCAAAAGGGTTGTTATTTCATTACTTTGGAAGTAAAAAAAGCCTTTTCTTATATGTATTTGATTATTGTGTCAATGATTTGACTAGTAGATACTATTTAATGAAAAAAGAAGAGCCAAAGGACATTTTTGAGAGATTTATGTGGTTTAGTGTATTAAAAATAAAGACAATGCATCAGGAACCTCTCATGAGCAGGTTGGTTTTCTCAGCAGTTTCCAATATGCCAAAGGAGTTATCAGAGGAGCTTACAGAAAAATATAAAAATCTTTTTGCTAAGCATATGCCTTTGATTATGGGAGACATAGATACTTCAAAATTTAGAAAGGATATAGATTCCCAAAAAGCAGTAGAATTAATAATGATATTCATGGATGGAATTGCTAATAAGTATCTTCAAAAATATAGAAATAAACCTGCAGATGAGGTTTTTAATGATGCAGAGAAGATTATGGAAGAGTTTAATGATTATATAAATATTTTAAAGGTAGGTATATATAAATAAAATGTATACTGCAATACTTTACTGTTAAAAGGTTATTTGACTAATTTCTATTACCTTTTAACAGTAAAATATTTTGTATATTTACATCACATGTACATATTAGCATACTAAGTTTTAGTACAATTTACTTATCTGTTCTTTAGCTCTCCTTCCAAGAAACCAATAGAATAATCTAGAACCTCATCTTCCCAGGACTTATTACTAAAACTATGATTTGCATCATCAATTATATGTAGTACTGCCTTAGTTTCATAAATATCAAGATACTTATCAGCGGTACTTGGAGGGACAGTCTGATCTTTAGAGCCATGTAGTAACATAACGTTTCTATCATACTGAGATGCTTGAGAAAAAACATCAAGGTTTAGAGCATCCTTTAAGAAATCTTCGCCTACTAATAAGCCTCCAGCGTCCCAAAAACCAGCTTTACGTGCTTCTTCAAGTTCTTCCTCTTTTGTACCTAGAGCGATTAGTTCTTTTATATTTCCAGCAGCTCCCCATAGACAAAGACTTTGAATATCCTTTTTATGTTGTCCTGCAAGCATGCTTGCAACAGCCCCACCCATACTAAAACCTAGAAGGCCTATATTATTTGTATCTACAAAATCTAGAGATTTAGCATAATTAAGAATTGCTTTGGCATCATCAAGCTCTTTAGAGATGGTCATATTTACAAACTCCCCATCACTTTCTCCACTTCCACTAAAATCAAAACGGATGCTGGCAATGCCTTTAGCCTCTAACATCCTTGACAGTTTTACAAAAATGAAATGAGGACCTACCTTATTATCAGTAAAACCATGAAAAATGCAAACTATAGGAATTTTCTCTTTAATAATCTCTGGAATATGTAACATTCCTCTCAAAGTTAGCCCGTTATTTTGAATTTCTATTGCTTTTTGCATTAGATTACCTCCGTGAATAATTATAATTTTATTATGATAAACTTATAGGCATATTATACCATCCAACCTAGGTAATTTGGTAGGGACGGTTTGCTATTATCAATATTTTTAGTCATAAAAATATGTATTTTAAAACTGTGATAATGATGAATTATCACAAAAATTTGTTTCTAAAGTTTATTAATAATATGTAAATTTGGTGAATAATATTAACAGATATTATAATTTTTTAGGGAGATACTGTAATGTTAAAAAAGAGGTTATCATTTGCAATATTTACAGCATCAATAATCTTTTTTACTGTTTGTGATACTCATGCAGCACCGCTACAGGTAAAAAGATTATGGGGAACTGACAGGCATCAAATCCTTTACACCGAAACTGATAAAGAAATTTTAAAAGGTCTCGTATCTGATAAGCAATCTAAAAACATAGTCAATACTGTAGGAAACACTTCTGGAAACACCGTTAACTATGGCAGATACGCTGTTCAAGAGAAGTGGGCTTATTATAGCAATTTTGATGATGGAAACAAATTATATAAGATGAAAACAGATGGAACAGAAAGTATCAAGCTTTCAGAGGATAACGCTGAGTTTATAAATGTAGTTGGAGACTGGATTTATTATGTAACATATCAAAAGAACAAATCATATATCAATAAAATAAAAATTGATGGAAGCAGTAGAGTTACTTTGTTTTCAGCGCAAAGCTATTTAAGATTTTTGAATGTATATAAAGATAAAATTTATTACCTTGGTCAAGGCAGTAATTCAGAGGCTAATAACTGGTATTACTCTGTTAATGCATTAAATATTAATGGCGATAGTTTAGGAGAAGTATATAGATTTCCAAGAAACTCTTCCCAGGCATATTTTAACGTTGTGGCAAATTACGGATACTGTTTGGTTAACGAATATGGTAATAAAGACATTATATATAAATTTAGTTTAGATGGCAGTGAACAATTCACCAGATTAGCCCAAAATGCACTAACCTTCAATGTAGTTGGAGATTGGATTTATTATGGTACTAACGGACGAATTAATGAAATACGGAAGGTTAAGATAGATGGAGCAGAGGATCAAAAACTTACTGATGGCTTTCCAGGAGGACTTCACCAATGGGGAGATGCCAGCTGTTTAAATGTAGAAGGAAATTGGATTTATTATAAAGATTGGTATGATCAGGCAATTTACAAAGTGGATGTTAACGGAAATAACAAAACTAAGCTTGCAGACTGTGCAGCGGAATCTATAAGTATAGTGGGAGACTATCTATATTGTCCTGAGTATGGAATTGATAATACTCATGGGGAATTTTATGAATATAAAAATATGAAAAAAATAAAAAAATAAGTTTATTATACAGTAAGGTTTATTATTAGTAGAACAAAAGGAACACCTATGTACCTTGAGAAAATAAAAACTAATGCTAGTAATCTAACATTAGTTTTTATCTCAAGGGTAGTTCTATCCTTATTACTGTTCCAATATCTATTTTACTCCATACATCTATTTTACCATTATGATTTTCTATTATCCATTTAGCAATAGAAAGACCTAAGCCTGTGCCGCCACTAGATTTTGTTCTAGATTTATCTGCTCTATAAAATCTATTAAATATATTAGGAAGATCATTTTCTGAAATACCAATACCAGTATCTCCAATGGTTACTACAGCAGTAGTACTTTTTACGTAGGAGTCTACTTTTATAGTTCCTTCCTCAGGGGTATATTTAATACTGTTATCAATAAATATTCTTAAAGCTTCCTTTACAAGCTTTCTATCAGCAAAAAGGGTAAATTTTTCATTATAATCACTTTCTATATGGTGACTAATATCTATTAGTTTCGTTTCCCTTAGTATTTCTTCAATTAATTCATCCATCATAAAAGGTTGTTTTTCAATCTTTTGAGTATGCTTGTCGCTTCGAGCAAGAAATAAAAGCTTTTCTACTAGCTCTTTCATATTTTCTGCTTCGCTTTTAATAGAAGAAATGGACTCTTGAAGCACCTCTTTGTCATCCTTTCCCCAGCGGTCTAAAAGATTCGCATACCCTTGGATTACAGAAATAGGAGTTCTAAGTTCGTGGGACGCATCGGAAACAAACTGATTTTGCTGTTCTACAGAAATTTCAATTCTATCAAGCATCTCATTAAAGGTCTTTGCTAAATCCTTTAATTCATTCTTAGAACCTTTTACATCAAGCCTTTTATCAAGGGCATTAATGGATATTTCCTTTACTGTTTTAGTCATTGTATCAACTGGTGACAAAAACTTTTTACTAGCTCTTGCACCGATTACAGCAATGATAACTAACCCAGTGATATTACAGACAATTAAAATGGTACCTAGAATAGATAGATAGTCACCATTAATACCGTTATCAATATAATACTTAAAACTAATTAATATAGTCCCACTCATCAGGAAAAAAACAGTTAAAAAGGTAAGTACATAAGCGACGGTAATTTTAAAAGTTATAGAAAACCTAAGTTTTTCCAAAATGCTTTCAAAAATTTTACTAATTATTTTACACAGAAATTTTATTGCAAAGAGAGAAAATTTTATAGCTTTTAACAATGTATTAAAAATATATCTGATTTTACTCATATTTAAATCCGTATCCCACTCCACGAATGGTGTGAATAAATTTTTCGTTGAATTTATCATCAATTTTACTTCTTAAGTAACGGATATAAACATCTACTACATTAGTATCACCAAGGTAGTCATATCCCCAAACCTTTTCTAAAATACTCTCTCTAGAAAGGGCTATATTTTTATTTATCATAAGATAATTAAGCAAATCAAATTCTTTTTTTGTTAAATCTATTATATTGTCATCGTAGGTAACGGTATGCTTATCTATATCTAGTTTTAATTTGCCTATAGTAATAGTGTTAGAAATAACGGCAGGACTGCTTTTATGCTTAAAGACAACTCTAATTCTAGCAAGAAGCTCCTCTATCGCAAAGGGCTTTGTCATGTAATCCTCTGCGCCTATATCCAGACCCATTACCTTATCTGTAACTTCATCCTTTGCAGTAAGCATAATTACAGGGGTATCTGAGTTTTGTCTTAATCTTCTAAGCACTTCCATTCCATTAAGGGAAGGGAGCATCACATCAAGTATTATTAGATTATAGCTTTCTTTTAAAGCTTTTTCTAAGCCCACTCTACCATCATTGGCTTGTTCAACTATATAGCCTTCATGTTGAAGTTCCAATTGAATAAATCTAGCTATTTTCACTTCGTCTTCAATAATAAGAATCTTTTCACCAGCCATCTTATACCCTCCATTTGATATACCATTAAATCTAATTCAAGTATTAGTACTTTAATATTATTACAAAACACATAAAAAGTTAAGCCTGCTTTATGAAATATCATAAGCAGGCTCCATTTTAAGCATTCTTAAATTCTTCTGTTATTTTATCTGCTACATTATTAACTACATTAGTAACCTTATCTATTTTACTATTGATGCTGTAATCTTCGCCATTTTCTCTAGAGAACCTTATTTTGCATTTTGTAACTACAGCCAGTATTATTGCCGCTGCTGCCAATGGCATTGCAACTAAAGTGAAAACTGCAGCTACGGTGGATGGTAAATTTAAAATGGTTTTTTCATTTTTTGATATTACAAGCTTTATTTTATTAGCTTTTGATATTAGGTTTTTCATCTTTTTTACAAAGGTTGAATCCTTAAAGGATTCTTTATCAGGCTTAATCTTGCTCTGCTCTTCAAGATAAGAAAGAGCTTCAACTATATCTCCGTTACATTTTTCAAGGGCTTCCTTTGCTTCCTTATAACCTACATTAGCTCTTTTTCTTAATAAATCAATTTGTTCAAGGGTAATTGTCATTTTTTATTCCTCCAATTTATTTTTTATTTTCTCTGTCTATATTTATATAATAGAAGATAATTATTAGAGTAAAATTAGTAAAAGATTAAAATTTGATTAGAAAATATTTAATAAAGTTATTGACATTAACGCTGCGTAAAGGTGTAAATTAGTGTTGTAAGGAGGTGAGCCCATGGAATATACAGTACAAAAGCTAGCTAACCTGGCAGGTGTTAGCACTAGAACATTAAGATATTATGATGAAATAGATATTCTTAAGCCGGCAAGAATTAATTCATCTGGATATCGAATTTATGGGCAAGAGGAAGTTGATAGACTTCAGCAAATACTGTTCTATAGAGAACTAGGTGTAAGTTTAGAAGATATAAAAGACATTGTGACTTCACCTTCCTTTGAGAAAACAAAGGCACTTAAAGAACATCGTGAAAAACTTCTTAAAAAAAGAGAACAATTGGATCTATTAATAACTAATGTAGATAAAAGTATAGCTTTAACAGAAGGGAGAATTAAAATGTCAAATAAAGAAAAGTTCGAGGGATTTAAGAAAAAGATGGTTGATGATAATGAAAAGAAATATGGAGAGGAAATCCGAAAGAAGTATGGCAATGATACAATTGAAAAATCAAATGCAAAGCTTATGAATATGACAGAAGAGCAATATGAAGAGGTTACAAAGTTAGCTGAACAAGTTATAACTACTTTGGCTGAAGCCTTTAAAACTGGTGATCCAGCCAGTGATATAGCCCAAGAAGCAGCTGAGTTGCATAAGAAGTGGCTCACTTATTCTTGGAGTAATTATAGTAAGGAAGCACACGCTGGTCTTGCTCAGATGTATGTTGATGATGAAAGATTCACAGCTTACTATGATAAAGATCAACCAGGAACAGCAGCTTTTTTAAGAGATGCAATTCTTATCTATACAGGAATGAAAAAATAGATGTTTTTAATGACCATGGTTAAGATAATATTGTAAAATTAAAGGGAGAGTTTTTGTGCTACTCCCTTTAATTTATGATATAATATTTAGGTATTATATGTAGAAAGGAATGATGTTTTGTGACAAGTACAAATAAATATTATGAAATGAGCATTGTAGTAAGCGGGGAGGTGCATGTAGAATAATATTTAGCGCCTCCCAAAAGGTCAAAAGACTTACTGTTTACTATGGGAGGAATAAAAATTGAAAAAAATAAATTTATATGATTTAGGTTTAAGTGAAAGATATATTCAAGAGGCTTCAATGTATGAGGAAGACTTATATATTGGAAGAGTTTCTGTTCAGCATAGAAATATTTATAAGGTTATTACTGAAGAAGGAGAGATTTTTGCAGAGGTTTCTGGTAAATTAAATTACACATCAAAATCTGCTATTGATTATCCAGCAGTTGGGGATTGGGTTTTAGTAGATAGAACTACTAATGAAAATGGAAATGCAATTATTCATCACATTCTTTCAAGAAGGAGTTGTTTTGAAAGAAAGGTAGCAGGAACTAGAGTTGATAGTCAAATAGTTGCCGCTAATATTGATATAATCTTCATATGTATGTCGCTGAATAATGATTTTAATATTCGTAGATTAGAGCGATATATTTCAATTGCTTGGGATAGCAGTGCAACACCTGTAATAGTGCTCACTAAATCAGATTTGTGTAATGATATTGAAGACAAGGTCTTTCAAGTTGAGTCTGCTGCCATTGGTATAGATGTATTAGTTACAAGTAGTGTATCTGAAGATGGATATTTGACTATTAAGAAGTATATTGGTAAAGGAAAAACTATAGCCTTTATTGGTTCCTCAGGAGTAGGAAAGTCTACCCTTGTAAACAAGCTTTTAGAAGATGAAGTTCTAGAGACAAAGAGTATAGGAAATGATGATAAAGGAAGACATACAACCACTCATCGAGAATTATTTTTAATTCATGAAGGCGGTGTTGTTATAGATACTCCAGGAATGAGGGAATTGGGAATAGTAAGTGCTGACTTAAATAAATCCTTCAGTGATATAGACGAGATGGCGCAAAGGTGTAAATTTTCCGATTGTCGTCATGAAGATGAACCTAAATGTGCTGTAAGAGAAGCCATAGAAAATGGGTTGCTTGACGCAGAACGATTTGAAAATTATAAAAAGCTTCAAAGAGAGTTAAAATATAGCGAGCTTAATTCCAAACAAATTGAGAAGGAAAAAATAAATGAGATGTTTGGTGGTATGGCAGGCATAAAAGAAACTAAAAAATTTATTAAAAACAAGAATAGAAGAAGATAACTGATATAAGGCATCTGTTTTTACAGATGCCTTGTTTAAAGTTGAAATATATAGCTTATTTATATCTTTGCAATAGTTCAAAGATTGACATCCATAGCAGTTATCTATATAATAATGTTGATATTAATAAATTTAACTTTAAGAAAGGGCAAGGTATTGGCAGAAATGAGAATGTAATTCACTTTTTATTTGTTTAATAAAATGAAAATTAAAATAATGGCCTAAGAGGGCTTTATTATCATGCGTTTTATTTAACTTTACGAGTGGATAGTGTTTTTGTAACTGGTGATAGTTTGTTCAAATAATCTGTTATTAATCTTAATTAGTTATTTGGGTCTCACTCTATATTGATTTAGAGTTTTATTTTTTATAGTTTGAGACTTACTTAAGAAGTATTAGGATTATTATATAAGTTATGACGCTATCCTCTCCAGGTTACAAGGAGGGGATTTTTTATGTTGTTAATGGAATGCAGCAATATTAAAAAATATTTTGGTGATAGACTAGTATTAGATGTAGATAACTTAAAAGTTTATTCTGAGGATAGAATAGGTATTGTAGGTGCAAATGGGGTAGGTAAGACCACCTTCATTAATATACTTAGTGAAAGACTTAAGTCTGATGAAGGGTGGGTTAAGTTATACGGAAAATATTCATATATATCGCAACTAGAAAAACCAGACAATAAAATAATTACAGATGAAATGGCCTCAAAGTTTGGTGTTGCAAATACCTGGGATGAGAATATGAGTGGAGGAGAAAAGACAAGATTTAAGCTTGCTGACGGTTTAGGATGTAACAGTGTATTGATATTTGCAGATGAACCTACCAGTAATGTTGATATAGAGGGCATTGAACTAATGGAAAAAAAATTTGCAGAATACAAAGGTGCTCTTATCCTTATATCTCACGACAGAAGCTTTTTAGATAAGTTGTGCAACAAAATATTAGAAATAGAAGATGGCAAAATAAAAATATATAATGGTAGTTATAGTAATTATGTTACTCAAAAAACTAAAGAGAGAGAAAGAGCTGAATTTGAATATGAGGAATATATAAAAGAGAAGAAGCGACTTCAGGCAGTGATTACAGATACTAAGCAAAAGGTAAAGAGCATGAAAAAAGCTCCTAAACGAATGGGTAATTCCGAAGCTAGACTTCATAAGATGGGAGATCAAAAGGCAAAGGCAAATCTCGAAAGAGCAGCAAAAAACATTGAGAAAAGAATAGAGCATCTTGAAGTTAAAGAGAAACCTAAGAAATATGAGGACATTAAATTAGATATAACAGATTCAAATAGGCTCCATAGTAAAATAATTATAGAGGGTAGGAATATAAATAGAGCATTCAATGGAAAAATTATATTTAATAATGCAGAATTTAGCATATATAATGAATCCAAAATAGCATTGATTGGTCCTAATGGATGTGGAAAAAGTACCTTGATTAAAATGATAATGAATAATGATAACTGCATAAAGGTTGCTCAGGGAGCAAGGATAGGATACTTTAGTCAAGATATGAGTATTTTAGAGGAAAAGCTAACTATAATAGAAAATATAATGGAAAGTAGTATATATAACGAAACTTTCGTTAGAGTTTTATTGGCAAGGCTGTTGATTAAAGGAGAAGATATCTATAAAAAAGTAAGTGCATTAAGTGGAGGAGAACGGGTTAAGGTATCCTTTGCAAAGATATTAGTACAGGACATAAACCTACTTATATTAGATGAGCCTACCAATTATATGGATATAAACTCTCTTGAAGTGGTAGAGAAAGTACTGAAAGAATACAGTATGACCTTATTGTTTGTATCCCATGATAGAAGGTTTGTAGATTCTGTGGCAGATAGTATAATGACTATAGAAAACTATAAGATAAAAACATTTAAGGGAAACTACAAAGAATATACTAACAGTAGAAATATACATTTAAGCAATGATAAAGAGGAAATAGAAAAACAGATTTTTCTATTGGAGAATCGTCTTTCAGAAGTTATAGGAAGACTCTCTATGCCGTCGAAGAAGGATAACGTACTAGCACTAGATAAGGAATACTATGACATACTAGGTAAGCTAAAGAATTTGAAGCAAAATAAATAGTACACAGGATGTTTTTTAAAAAAGGCTGCTGCACTTAGTGCAACAGTCCTTTTATATTAATCATGGATAGAAATTTTATATGACAAAGTGTGAAAAATTTCGCTATAAAGCTCAAATTTTCTTGTTTATTCATCAATATTTTATGATATACTTTTTATAGGGATTCTCCTGTTTTCTCAGCTTTTGTTCTTTAAATTAACATTTGCAGTGAAATTAAGGGAATCCCTTTCGAAATATTTATAAACAATTTTACATATGAGGTGAATATGGGGAAAAGACAGGTTGTCATTATTGCTGTAACTTTATTAATAATAAGTTCTGCAGGTATTTTTATATATAGAAATTATGATGGAAATATTAGGAACGGAAAACTAGTAATAAGTAAAAAAAGCAATTATGATGCATCAGAAGAAATAAAAAAAGCATTAAACTTATTAAATAGTGGTAAGAAAGCAGAGGTTATAACTAATATCAATTCATCATCTAACATAGTATCCTTATCCTTTGAAGGACTTAGCGATAGAGATACTATGAATAAAATAATTGCCATGCTGGATGAACAGGGGATTAAGGCGACTTTTTTTATACCAGGAATTAAAGCTGCTGAAGATCCAAGTGTGGTTAAAACAATCCAAAAACATGGGCATGATATAGGAAGTGGAACCCTTTCCTGGAGTAAGAATATGGAGAAGTTACCTGCAATTCAATTAGTTGCTGATTTCTCTAGAACTAATAAGATTCTAAAAACTATAACAGGAAAAGACCCTGTATTACTGAAGTGTAACTCTACAGTATATCAGGACAATATTTTAACAGCGGCATATGCATCAGGAAACAGCTATGTTGTTGGCAGCAATCATTATTTAAGTTATCAAAGCTTTAAAAGTTATGATGAGGCCTACAGCTATATAAGCAATTTAGATAAAGGAACAGTTATATCAATAAAATTAGAAGGGGTTTTAGATAGTACTGAATATGAAAAAAAGACAGCAGAAGAGAAGCCTGCAGTAGATAAACAGCCTGGTATAGACCAGGGGAAAGACAAAGAGAAAGAAGAAATTCATATAACTCAAACAGTACAGTGGCTTCTAAAGGCAATAGGTGAACAAAATAGAACTGTTGTTAAAGCAGTGGAGCTACCTGGTATTGAAAAACAGGATAAGTTAGAAAAGGACAAGTATAAGTTACGCAGTGATTATTACGTAAATAATGCATTAAGTGGAAAGGGTCTATTAAAGGATAGCAATATATTAGGTGATAAGAATAAGGAATTAGAAAGCAAGGAAGAAAATGAAAAAGTTACTAATATAGACCTCATAAACTTTAAAGAATTATTAGAAAAAAATAATAAAAAGCAGGCTCCTGTTGTTTCAAAGTTTTATACCACCCAAGAGGCTTTAGCTTATACCTTTAGAGGATTAAGTAATGAAGGTAGCCTAGAAGAGGTATTATTAGCACTGGACAAGGTTAATGCTAAGGGAACCTTTTTCGTAACAAAGGATGAAATATTAAAATATCCGGATAGGATAGACAAAATCCTAAGTAAAGGGCATGAAATTGGTAACGGCGGAATAACAACTAGTGTAGCTTTGCTAAGTAAGTCAACGGAAGAAATCTGTAGAGAAATATATGAAGTGGATAAGCTGCTAAAGGAAAAGGGAATAGCTACAAAGGCTTACATGGCTGGCTATGGATATATAAATTCTCAAATTCAAGAGGCTTTATCAGCAGTAACTAATATTCCTTCTCTTAAGAATTATGAATTGTTTACTTACTCAAAGGCACCTATTGTTAACAAATATAAAGGAATAAGCGCGAAAGATATTGTAGAAAATTATTTCAATATAGAGCATTATCCATCCCTTCAAAAGGGGGAAATAGTGTACTTTAGGTTAGACTCCAATTTATTTGAAACTGATGATATAGTTGCAGAGGTGGTAAAGCTAGTAACTGAAAATTATGTTGAAAAAGGTTATATAAACAGGTTTGATGAAAAATCAAAATCCTATGAGAGAGCTCAAAAACCATTAGGTTATTCCATAGTAGCCTTAAGTAATTTACAAAATACTATAGAGAGTTCATCACAATTTGGCAGATATGCTGTTAGAGGAAACTTTGAGCCTTTAAAGAAAAGAAGCTATGAAGAAGCGTTGTCTATGATGAAAACTAACTATATAGGCAATCAATATATAGATTTTGATAAAGAAGACAACATAATCATTGATAAAAGCGGAACTATTGATACAAAGGGAGAAAGTGTTATATTCTTCACCTTTGATGACTGGGGGGGAGATCCAGCAATAGATGGAATATTAGATGTACTAAATAAACATAAGGTAAAGGGGAGCTTCTTTGTAATACCAAAGTATACAGATGCTAACAATAATATATCAAATGCTAATCCAAATCTTCTTAGGACAATTGCCTTAAATGGCAATGATATTGGAAGTCATAACTATAACCATGAACTGTTAGAGGCTGATAAGCAGGAGCTTGAGAAGTCTTTAGTTAAATCCTATGAGGTTATGGGTAAGGTAGTAGGAGATTTAGATTCATTAAGACCATATTTTAGACCACCTACTTTGCTTTCAACAAAAGAAGGATTAGCAGCAGTATTTGAAAGCGGCTATAAATACTCTGTTAGTGGAAATATTACAACTCATGATTACGAAAGAACTTCGGCACAGGACATTGTTAACTATATAGAAAAGGGATTAATTAAAAATAAGGGAAATATAGTGGTAATGCATATGAATGACCAAAGCTATTATACTGCAGAAGCTTTAGATTTATTCTTAACTAATAATGAAAAAGGCTTATATGGAGAAAAATATAAAATTGCAAAGCTCAGTGATTATTTAGAAAGGTAAGTAGGAGTTGGGATATGAGTCTTAAACAAAAGATAGTAAAAAAACAGAAGGATGAAGAACAGGATATTCTTTTAAAGCCTCGTAAAGATAGAAGACTGTTATCAGAGGTTCCTGATAAGGAAGGTATAAGAACTACTATTGACAGAAGAGGAAAAAAAGTATTAGAGGATTATGAGGATGATCCTAACTTCTTTATAAAGAGTAAAAAGGCTGGAATAAGATATGTAATGCAAACAGAAGTTAAAGTAGTATGTAGAAGTGGCAAAGTCAGAAGCAGCTTCACCGTTAGATCCTTAGATGTTTCTACTACAGGAATTTTATTAGAATTAAAGGATGAAGAACAACTAAATATAATTAGTAAAGCTGATAGTGTCAAACTTAAATTTGAGGTGTTACCGGGAGCTATGCCAGAGGGCTATGAAATGAAGGTTAACATAAGCAGTAAAAAGGTTCGTAATTCTGTTACTCCAGAGGGAAAGATACTATGTGGTATGGAGTTTATTGAGAGTCTATCCCAGTACTCTAATAGGAAAAAAGACAGATATATATTGGTAGGTTCCAGTCTACTATTATTATTTATTAGTGCTTTCATCATACTAATGCGTGCAGAAAGTATTATATATTTTAAATTTAATAAATGGATGTATTTATATAGTATTATTGCAGCGGTATTTTTATTAAGTAGATATCTATTTGGTGTTTTGTACAAGCCTCTGCCAATGGATGTAAATTATACTCCCGGCGTTACTATTATCATTCCCTGCTTTAATGAGGAGGAATGGATAGAAAATACAATTTTGAGCTGCATCAACCAAGACTATCCTGTTGATAAATTGGAGGTCATAGTTGTAGATGATCGCTCTAATGATAATTCTGTAGAACAAATTAAGAAAACTATAGATAGGCTTAATAAAGAAGCAGAAAGGTTTGATACTCAAAACAGGGTGAAGTATTTTGTTCAGGAAGAAAACTTAGGAAAAAGAGATGCCCTTTGCAGAGGAGTTTTAGAGGCAAAGCATGATTTGGTGGTATTTGTTGACTCCGACAGCTTTTTAGATCCCTTTGCTATAAGAAATCTTGTTCAGCCTTTTAAAGATCCTAAAATGGGAGGGGTATCTGGCAGAACGGATGTGGCTAACACTTATACTAATGCTTTGACTAAAATGCAGTCTGTTAGATACTATATTGCTTTTAGAATTATGAAGGCAGCAGAAGCCTATTTTGATGCAGTTACCTGTCTATCAGGACCGCTGTCCTGTTACAGAAAACAAATAGTTATAGATAATATGGAGGAGTGGTTAAATCAAAGATTTTTAAGGCAAAAGGCGACTTTTGGTGATGACAGGGCTATGACTAATTTTGTATTAAAGGGCTATAGAACAAGCTATCAGGATACTGCAATTTGTGCCACTATTGTACCTAATAAATATAAGGTATTTCTTAAACAGCAAATGAGGTGGAAAAGGTCCTGGCTTAGAGAATCAATTATTGCTGGAAAGTTTATGTGGAAGAAGGAACCTTTTATGGCTGCATTCTTTTACATGGGGGTATTCGTACCTATTGCTGCACCGGTAATAGTAACCTATAATCTGCTTTATGTACCTATTGTTCATAGGATATTTCCTACCACCTTCCTTGTTGGATTATTGATGATGGCATTAATGATGAGTTTTGCACAGATGTTCTTTAGAAGAAGTACCACTTGGATTTTTGGGATGTTCTTTTGTATTTATTATGAAGCTATATTACTTTGGCAAATGCCTATAGCTTGGGTAACCTTTTGGAAATCCACCTGGGGAACAAGAATGACTCCAAGTGATATAGAAGCGGAAAGAAAGAAACAACAGAGAAGAATATCTAATATATTAGGGAAAAAGGGGGAAAATGCCTATGAAAACTAAGGAATTTTCTCCTGAAAGGAAAGATAGAATTAAGCTAGTAAGAAGTATACTCCAAGGGATAATTTTAATTGTAGTACTAGCACTTATTGTAAAGGCTGTACTCACTTTTTCTGAATATCAGCCTTATAATACAAACACTGTTTCCAAAGACAGAAATAGCGGCTTTATTGCAGTATCCTATTTTGGTGTAGACAGAACTGGAGATGATACGCTGATAAGTACTGAAGCCTTAGAAAAACAGGTAAAAGCCTTAAAGGATAACGGATATGTAACCATAACTCAGCAGGATATATTGGATTATTATAAAAAAGGAAAGCCATTGCCAGAAAAATCCTTGTTTTTATTTTTTGAGGATGGAAGAAGGGATACTGCAATATTTTCTGGAAAAATTTTAGAGCAGTATAATTATAAAGCTTCAATGATGACTTATGCAGATAAATTTGAAAAAAAAGATCCTAAGTTTTTAATGCCTGAGGATTTATTAAAATTAAAGAACAGCTCTTACTGGGAATTAGGTACTAATGGGTATAGATTAGAATATATAAATGTTTTTGATAAAAACTCAAATTACTTAGGAAATTTAGACTCTGTTCAATTCTCAAAGACAATATCTAAAATCAATAGAGACTATAATCATTATCTTATGGATTACATTAGAGATGAAAATGGAATTCCCTTAGAAAACTACGAAGAGATGAAAAATCGTATGGACAATGATTATAAGAGCATAGCTAATATATATAAAAGAGAGGTCGGTGAGGTGCCTGGTTTATATGCAATTATGCATTCCAATACAGGAAAGTTTGGTACAAATGATAAAACCAGTGATATAAACGGGCAGTGGATTAAAAAGTTGTTTCATATGAACTTTAACAGAGAGGGCTATTCGCTAAACTTACCAGACAGTTCCATCTATGATTTAACCAGAGTCCAGCCCCAAGCCTATTGGAGCACTAACCATTTACTAATGAGGATTTGGGACGATACTAAAAAAAATGTAAAATTTATTGTAGGTGATGAAGAAAAGGCTAAGGATTTCCAAGAAATAAAAGGACAAGCAGAGTTTTTAGATGATAAAATTATATTAACCTCCCTGCCGAAGGAAAAGGGAATTATTAAGTTGCAAAATAGTGAGGGTTATAAGGATATCAAGGCATCAACAATGCTGAAGGGTAATGTTATAGGTTCTCAGGCTGTATATTTAAGAGCCAATAAGGACAGAAGTGACAGTATATATGTTCAGCTCATTAACAATACCCTTAATGTAGTTGAAAATTTAAAGGGAAATAAAAAGCTGCTTTACTCTTTATCCTTAGGGGATAAGAATAAGGAATTTGACATAAAAGACCTAGGAAACAGAAAAGTTGATATAACTTTAGTACAAGATAAATTGACCTTAGCTATAGATAATAAAATCATATTAGAAAACCTGAAGGTAACCAACGAAAAAAAAGGAAGTGTTTTCCTTGAGTCCGCCTGGGGAGATTATGGATACAGCCAAAGAAACATTGCAGATGATGTTTATGACGGGGTATTTAAAGGTTTTAAAGTTACTGACATGAAGGATGAGATTTTATATGATTCATCCCTAAAAGGTATGGAAGCTGTAAATTATAATATTAAAAATTTCTTTAATAAGCTTGTGAATTGGTTTATCAAGAATTTATAGAAAAACACAAGATTTTTGCAAATTTATTCATATATTTTGTAAGATAACTAAGGAGTATAAATATGAGAAAAAGATTGTTTTTTATTGGATTAGTGGTGTTGGCTCTATTGTTAACACCAGTTATGTATATAACAGCCAACTCAAGGGAGTCTAATTTAGAGAGAAGTGAGAAGAAAAGCTTTGGTGAGGATATAAAGAACCTATCCGCCTGGGTGGTGTACTGGGATTTAAACTCCGATAAGGAAATTAAAGCTCTAGATAAGAGGTTAAAAAATATTTCTTATTTTGCAGCTAACTTTGATTCTAATAATAAATTAGCCATGCCGGAAGATTTAACTAATTATTATAATAAGACAAAGAATGATAAATACAATAAGTATATTACAATTGTCAATGATAAAGTAAAAATTGACGGCAGCTACTCACTAAAGGATACAAGTTTATTAAAAGCTTTATTAGATACTCCTGATTCCAGAAGCAGTCATATTGAGGGAATTATAAATCTAGCAGTAAAACATGGTTTTGACGGTATAGAAATTGATTATGAACAAATAAAAAAAGACATGGGGCTATGGAATAACTATATATCCTTTATAAATGAACTATATGAAAAAGCTCAAAATAGAGGCTTAAAGGTAAGGGTTGTATTAGAACCTAACACACCTTTTGATAAACTTACCTTTACCGAAGGTCCAACCTATGTGCTTATGTGCTACAACTTACATGGTGGTTTTAATGAGCCAGGAGAAAAAGCAAATGCTGAGTTTATCGAGAATTCTATAGAGAGTATGAGTAAAGTTCCAGGAAAGAAGGAATTTGCAATTGCTACAGGAGGCTTTAACTGGGCAGCTAACGGTAAAACCACTTCTGTTACAGAAGCTCAGGCTGTAAGTTTACTAAAGCAGTATAAGGCTACAGCACAGAGGCATAAGGAAAGTCAAAGCCTATTTTTTACTTATACAGATGAAAACAATATGAAACATGAAGTATGGTATGGAGATAAAGTCACCTTAGACTCTTGGATGAAGGTTATAACGGAAAAAGGCTATGATGTCAGCATTTGGAGACTAGGAGGCAATTTGTTTTAGAGGTGGAAAATATAATAACTATTGAGTGCAAAATAGGTATTGATAACAATACATTTTGCACTCTTTTTGTCTTGAATTAAACTTTTATTTTAAGCCCTAGCAATAAAAATATATAGGCTTTATGGTATAATTTTCATGTTAACTAAATTGCAGCTGTAAAGTATTAAGAAATTTGGAGGAATAATTATGGATGAAATCGAAATAAGAAAGTTGGATAACAAAAAGGAAATTCCATATGATTTACTCCTTTTGGCCGATCCATCTATCGAAGTAATTAATGATTATATATAGAGGAGATTGTTATGTTGCATATATTAACGACAATATAGTTGGAGCTTTTTTGCTGGTTAGGACAAGACCTTTAACTTTGGAACTTGTAAATATTGCAGTTAAAGAAGTGTACCAAGGAAAAGGTATTGGTAAGAGATTAATATTAAATGCAATAGATATAGCAAGAAAGAACAATACAAAAATTTTAGAAGTGGGAACAGGAAACTCCAGTATAAGTCAGTTAGCACTTTATCAAAAATGTGGATTTCGTATGGTTGGTGTAGATAGAGACTTTTTTAAAATACATTATAAGGAAAAAATTATTGAAAATGAAATTGAATGTGTTGATATGGTTAGGCTAAGAATGGATTTGTAACGGTTGTAATTTTTCAGCTAAATATAACAATTGAAAAAGCAAATAATTTACGTTAACACTGTATTATTCAAAGTTAAATTTTACAGTGTTTTTATGTCGTGTAGCAAATATTATGTCTACTTATTGTCAAACCATAACAGTTAGGTATTGGTAAATTAATTCAAACTAATTTTGATGGAGTTGAGTTATGCTAAACATCGAAAATGGGAAATCACCAATTTATATTTTAATAATGATTGAAGTCATCCACCTTTGTTTTTTTCAAGAATTTATTTTAGTTCTTTACTTAATATTTTATTTTCTATATCTATCTCTAACTGATTATTTTCCTGCCTTAGCTTCTTCATTTTATATCAATATAAGTACCTTAACAAAACCTTAATAATTTTTAATAAAAACTTAGCAGTGTTTAGAGCAAACTTGTAATATTTTCTTACTACAATAATAAACGTGATAATCAATTACTCAAAGAGTACTAGAATTATCTATGGAAGGGGGAGTAAGAATTGATAAGCAAGTGAATTAAGACTAAATGATTATCAGTGGAGGAGGTAATAATGAAGGTATTAGAAGTGGAAAAATTCATAATTCAAGTGGTATGGAAGGCTTAATAAAATATGATATATAATTATTTTATGTAGGGAGGGATACAAATGGAAAAGGATACTGTTTTAGTCGTAGATGATGATAAAGATATAAGAGATATGATTAATATATATTTAGCTAACCAAGATATGAACGTATATACAGCAGCAAATGGAATAGAAGCTTTAGATATATTAGAAAATATTAAAGTTGATTTAATTGTATTGGATGTTATGATGCCTAAAATGGATGGAATGAAAGCATGTATGAAAATAAGAGAAAAGCTTAATGTTCCCATAATAATTTTATCTGCTAAAATTGACGATGCTGACAAAATATTAGGACTTACTATTGGAGCAGACGATTATGTTGGAAAGCCCTTTAATCCCTTGGAACTTTTAGCAAGGATAAAATCACAGCTTAGAAGGTATAAACGACTGAATAATAATTTCAATGCAGTTCAACAGGAAATAATACAAATTGATGAACTCCATATAAATATATCGACCCATGAAGTACTTTTAAAGAACAAGCATCTCAAGTTAACACCTTATGAATTTAAAATATTAGTACTGCTTGCCCAAAATAGAGGACAGGTTTTTAGTATAGCTTCTATTTATAAAAATGTATGGGGAGAAGATTATGTGAGTTCAGATAGAACTGTTACAGTTCATATAAGAAGAATAAGAGAAAAAATTGGAAAAGAATATAATTATATAAAAACTGTATGGGGGGTTGGCTATAAAATTGAAAATTAGATTTGGATTGAGATTTAAAATGGTAATTATGTTTTTTGTATGTGCATTTATATCAATGATTACTTCCACAACTATAATAAGATCGCTTATGCACGATACTGTAAATTACACATACAATCTTAGTTATACAAATATTAACTTTATTAAAGATTTCAAAAAAATATCACTTGATAGTAATAAAATAAATAAGCTTATAGAAAATTATGAAGAAACATATAAGAAAAATAATCTTAAAATATATATAGTAAATAGTAAAGGTATTGTTTTATATCATGGAACAAACAGTAGTGAAAAATTTATAGATTTACAACCATTTATAGATAAACAAATTGCTCTCCAAGATGAAATAAGATATGATGGCAATGAAAAAGGAGTTGATTACTCAAAAATTTCAGCACTAAAAGTTAATGATGAAATTTTTAATGTACTAGTAAAAGGAAGTACAAATCCAATGAATTCATATGATCTTATTCGCAAACATCAAGGAGATTTAGGATTTTTACTGGCGATGACTATTTTTACAATTATTGTAGCTTTTCTAACTAGACCAAAATTAAAATATATAAAAAAAATCTGCAGTGGTTTAAATGAAATATCTGAAGGAAACTTGAAGTATAGAATAATAGAAAAAGGAAATGATGAACTTCAACTGATAGCATCTAATATTAATAATATGGCAGAAGAATTAGAAGAAAAAATAAAAAATGAAAAGAACATAGAAAAATCTAAACAAGATTTAATAACTAATGCAGCACATGATTTGAGAACTCCTCTTACAAATATTATAGGCTACATCGAAATTATAAAGGAAAGAGGTTATAAAACTGAAGATGAATTACTGAAATATGTAGACATAATTTCAAATAAAGCAGAGGTACTAAAAAAACTAACTAATGACCTTTTTATGTATACAAAATTATCCTCAGGAAGTATAAACCTAAATATGGACAGCTTTAGCATAAATGAACTAATTGAACAGCTTATAGATGAATATATAATCTTATTTGAAAGCAATAATCTTAAACTCAAGGAAGATCTAATTAGTGAATCCATTATAATTAATGGAGATCCAGACAAGCTTGCTAGGATTTTTGATAATCTTTTTACAAATGCTATTAAATATAGTATAAAGCCTTCTAATGTAAATTTGAAGCTTATTAAAGAAGAGAAAAGAGTTGTTGTGTCTATAAGTAACAGTTGTACTGATCTTGAAGAAGAAGATGTAAATAACTTGTTTGAAAGATTTTATATGGTAGATAAATCGCGCTCAGAGAATGAAAATAGTTCCGGTTTAGGATTAGCTATTAGCAAAACAATAGCAGAGCTTCATCATGGAAAACTAACTGCGGAGTATAAAGATGAAGTTATAACTTTTAATTTAGAGATTCCTATGTAAATATTTTTATTATAATATTATGAAGCTGCAAGTTCCAACAAAAACTTTGCAACTAAAATCAAATGTTTTAAACCAAAGAGCAAATCTAAAACCTTAATTGGTTCTGGATTTGCTCTTAAATTTTTGTGACAATAGTTCATATGAGGATTAATACTTTACGCCGGAATGTTCTTATTTTGCATAACTATCGTAAGGCTAGGGTAGTTATCTACTATAATAAAAATCCGATAAAATCATTAAAAATTTAACAATACAGTATTAAGAAGGTAAAAGATTTTACTTTTGTTGTAAAAATAATCATATAAGACTGTGTAAGCATGGTATAATTAACACTAATTAAGTTAAAATAGTAATTTATTATGATTTTAAAGAAGGTGAAATATATGAATATTGAAAAATTAATTAATGAACTTGCTAAAAATATAGGAAAAACGGTTCTTAATAAAAAGGAAGAAAGTAATATACAGATAAGTCTAAATAGTATTAATTCTGGTGATATTCTTCATATTATTTTGAAGCGCCTTATCACTGACGGAGAATATAATAAGGCAGAGAATATACTTTTTGAAGCGATAGATAAAAATAATTCACAGGAAATTTATCAGGTTGCAATCAATTTTTATAACCTGTTACTTGAAAAGAGTGATGAAGAATTAGAAAAAGGAAATTTTTCAAGAAAAGAAGTTTACCAGGGCCTAGAAGATATTAAAAATATATTCCAAACATAATGTAGTACACAATTTTCTTAATATGCACTGAAATAATGTTGTAATTAATTATAAACTATGCTTCTGTTCACTAGATTACTTTTAATGTATTAGATTTAACAATGTGGTATAATTACTAGTAAATGGTACGAGGTTATGAAGAATGTGTTGCAAGTGCAATAGAGTAATCAAAAGATCATTCTATAATTACTGGAGGGAAAACTTTTGAATGGAGTTAAGCATATTTTGTTAGGAATTGCAATAATTTTAATTGGATGCTCTTTCATTATAAGTGAAAAAAGCAGTATGGGCGGATATGGTGAAGTAACTGTTTTGATAATAGGGCTAGCTCAATGTATACGTGGTCTTAAGATGAACGACTGAGCGTTGGGCAATGGTGTAATGTTTATTTATATTTGTGACTGAAACATTCAATTTTAATAGAGCAACTAAAAAGTAATTTATCGGAAACACCACGTTATTCAAAATTGAATTCGTGGTGTTTTTACGTAGTATTTTGAAGATTATGTTTATGTATTCAGCGCTTACCGGATTGACATAAACAAATGATAATGTTATTATATCTATAAAATTAATAGATGGGAGATAAAAATGGAGGATATAATTCGTAATGCAACTATAGATGATTTTAAAAGGGGGTATCTTTGGAATATAAGGGAAGCACAATTCGTTTGTTTAATATGTGGTGAGAAAATTAGTGAAAGTGATAATGATGCCAATGCTCATATCATAAAGCATGGAACTCCTATTGAAAGGCTGCTCTTACTAGATAAGAAGTATACTGGGTTGACTGAAATTCAAAAAGAGTTTTTGACAATGGTGTCAAATAGGTATAGTGACAAAGAAATTGCCGCCAAACTTGGATGTACAGAATCTACAGTGAGAAACATGAGATTTGCTTTAAGAGAAAGAGCAAGACAGGCAAGAGCTTTTCTTGCAGTTATGGAATTGGCAGAGGGGAAAGTATCAACGTTAACACCGCCGAAGCTTCGTGTTTTTCCCGCTAGAGAAGGAAAAAGAAAAGAATTATTGCCAAGGTTTGCCGCTTTATTTGAGCCAAATAAAGAATATACGGAAATAGAAGTGAAAAAACTCATTAAAACTATTTACGAAGATGATGCAACTATACGACGATACTTGGTGGATTATGGATATTTAAAGAGAACAAAGGATGGAAGTAAATACTATAAGAATTATAAGGAGAATATGATGGAAAAAATGGACAGAAAAGACCTTATTAATAAATATAAGCAGCAAGAAGTAGAAATGGGAATAATTAAAGTACATAACACAGTTACAGGAGATTCTCTTGTGGATATATGTACAAATTTATATAAGCCTTTTGAGGGAATAAAGTTTAGATTAAATGCAAGAATGTTTAAGTTGAAAAGATTACAAGAGGATTGGAACACTTATGGAGAAAATGCCTTTACCTTTGAAGTGGTGGAAAAGCTAAAAGCGAAGGAAGGTGCTACAGAGAAGGAAAAAATAGAGGATTTAAAGGAATTATTACAGATGTGGATTGACAGTCAAGGAGAGAGTTTGAGGTTGTATAAATAGTAAGGTATAAAAAAGTCGAAAATTACTACTGCAAACAGAAAATATTTAACTTATATATTAGTTTTGAGGAGTGATGGGATGGAAAGTTCGTCATCTGCAGATGCAGGTCTTTTTCAAAATAGATTTGTTCAAGTTATTATGATTTCAGGTATTTTACTGCAAATAGGAGTATGGGTTCGTAATTTTGCAATTTTATTATTTGTAATGGAGAAAACACAGAATAATCCCTTTGCGGTTTCGATGATTTCTGTTGCAGAATTTGCGCCAATATTTATTTTTTCTTTTATAGGTGGAACTTATGCAGATCGTTGGAAACCTAAACGTACAATGATATGGTGTGATTTGTTAAGTGCTGTTTCAGTGTTAGTGGTACTTTTTGCAATAATTTTTGGTACTTGGCAGGCTGTATTTTTCGTAACCTTTATATCAGCCATTTTATCACAATTTTCTCAGCCCTCTTCCATGAAATTATTTAAAATTCATGTACCCGTAGAAAAGTTACAAGTAGGCATGGCTATGTTCCAAACATTGATGGCAATTTTCATGATTATTGGTCCAATGATGGGTACACTTGTATATCAAAGATTTGGTATTAATATTGCAATAGCTGTAATGGCAGTTGCCTTTCTAATGTCTGCAGCTGTATTGACATTTCTTCCAGCTGACGAGAAAGAGAAAGATAAACAATTAAAGTCAAATTTCTGGCGGGAACTAAGCGATGGTTTCCGTTACGTTTGGGAGAGAAAAGTGCTTACTATACTTGGTGGGGTTTTTGCTGCAGCTGGTCTGGCAGTAGGGATTATTCAGCCCCTTGGAATTTTTATTATTGTGGAGAGATTAGGTTTGCCAAAGGAAAACTTACAATGGTTGCTTGCCACCAATGGTGTGGCGATGCTTATAGGCGGCGGCATGCTGTTAAGTTTTTCAAAAAAGATTAGTCCACAAAAACTACTTGCCCTTGGATTGCTTGTTAATAGCATATCAGTTATAGGCATTGGAATATCTAGAAGTTGGGCTATTACCCTTGGGCTTCAGTTTTTTAATGGATTATTCATGCCCTGTATTCATATAGGAACAAACACTTTAATTCTTAAACTTACAGAGGAAGAATTTGTAGGAAGAGTAAATGGGGTTTTAAATCCTCTTTTTATGGGTGCAATGGTAGTTACCATGAGTTTATCAGGATTGCTAAAGATTAAACTCTCTCTAGTAACTATGTATACGGTATCTGGGGTATTATTCTTTTTTGGTGTGCTTTTGGCAGCTCAGCTATTTAATATGGTTAATATAGATAAAGAAGACAAATTTATTTCTAATAGTGGACAATGAAAATTAGTAAGAAATAAAATTAATTAAAACTGAATACATAAAAAGATGCTATTAGTTCAAGGAAATTGATAGCATTTTTTATTTAAGTATATAAAAAATTTTAAAAGTAGTTGACTCTTACCTTAGGTGAGCCATTATCATTATAAATGAGGTGAGGAATTATGCTATATACAGTTAAGGACATTGCAAAGCTAACAGGAGTTACAGTAAAAACTCTTCATCACTATCATAAGATAGGACTATTAGAACCTTGTGATATTAGTGAAGCTGGCTATCGTCTATATGGAATAAATGAATTGGAGCGTTTACAGCAGATATTGTTTTATCGTGAGCTTGATTTCTCACTGAAAGATATCAAAACAGCACTTGAGGATGAACCCAGTCGATTGAGTTGTTTAACAAAACAACAGGAACTGCTTTTTGCGCGCAAGCAGAGACTGGAGCGTTTATTAAAAACTCTTGATGATTCGATTATTCTAACAAGGAAAGGAGAAATTATGGACAAATCAGCAATGTTTCAAGGATTTAATAGAGAGGAGTGGAAGGAGGCCTTAAAGGAGCAGGGTGAGCATCTTAAGGAAAAATATGATTATGATATGATGAAAGAAAATAACTTTGAAGTTGATGAGATGAATGAAAAGGCAAAGGAAGCCCAGAATTTTATGACAAAGGTAGCAGAGGCTTTGAGAGAGGGATGGAAACCAAGTGATGAAAGGCTGCAAAAAATACTAGAGGAGCATATTAGATTCTTAAATAATAATGGTACAGAAGTAGATGCAAAGACTTTTTCGATGCAGACAAGATTCTTTTTAGAAGATGATTTTCATCGTAATATGCTTGAAAGCCAACAAATAGGATTTAGCTACTATCTTTGTATTGCAGCAGAAATGTATGCTGCTGGAAAGTAATTTAAAAAATGTTTTTTTAGTTATGCAATAAGTATTGAGTAGGAGAGGTAAGTACATCTTATCTCTCCTTTATTTTATATCTATTGTAAGGTTAACTTGACACAAGAGTAAAATATTGCTATATTTATAATGTAAGGTAAACATTACATGGAGGTAAATAATGAAGAATAGGTTAAAAGAATTACGTGAGTCTATGGGGTTAACACAAGAACAGTTAGGCCAACTTGTAGGAGTATCAAGACAAGCAATCAACTCTATTGAAACAGAAAAGTTTGAACCATCTATATGGTTGGCTTATGATATTTGCAAAGTATTTCATAGTACCATAGAGGAAGTTTTTATATTTGAAGAAAGTGAAAGAAAATCAAGAGCACAGCAAAGGAGAGGTGTAGTTTAAATGGCATTAAGACAAATTAGACTTTTTGAGGATGAAATATTAAGAAAAAAGAGTAGAGCAGTTGAAGTAGTAGATGATAAAATAAGACAAATTTTAGATGATATGGCTGATACTATGTATAATACAGAAAATGGTGGAGGCTTAGCGGCTCCTCAGGTAGGTATATTAAAAAGATTAGTTGTGATAGACATGGGACAGGGACTTATAAAGTTAGTAAACCCAAAGATAATTATGAAGGAGGGAACTCAAGAGGTTGTAGAAGGATGTTTAAGTATTCCTAACACTTTGGGGAAGTTAAAAAGGCCTGCAAAGGTAACAGTGGAAGCACTAAATGAAAATGGCGAGAAAATTACCTTAACAGGTACAGGAGATTTAGCAAAATGCTTTTGTCATGAAATAGATCATTTAGAGGGTATACTTTTTACTGATTTAGTTACTGAATATATAAGGTAATACTAGAGCCTAAGGATTGTGAAAGGAATTGATAACAATGGACTTTATTCCTACAAAACAGATATTATCACCCTGGAAGAAAAATGATAGTTGGTTTGGAGTAAATTATAATATGAACATATATAAAGATTGTTGTCACCGGTGTATTTATTGTGATTCGAGAAGCGAATGTTATCAAATTAAAGATTTTGATACCGTTCGTGCAAAGGCTGATGCTATTGGAATATTAAATAATGAGCTTAAATCAAAAGGTAAAAAAGGGGTAATTGGAACGGGAGCAATGTCAGATCCCTATAACCCCTTTGAATCTAAATATAAGCTCACTAGAAGTGCATTAGAACTTATAAAGATGTAACCTCTAAGAGACTTGAAGCAATAAATAAACTTTCTTCTAAGGGAATTTTTGCAGGGATATTACTAATGCCTGTGCTACCCTTTATTGAAGATAGTAATGAAAATATTTTACAAATCATAAGATTGGCAAAGGAAAATGGAGCGAAATTTATATATCCTGCTTTCGGAGTAACACTTAGACAGAAGAAGGCTATTTCTAGCCTAAAGCTACATCAAGCATCATCATCACTGCAAAACCAATCATAGCACCAATTGTAGCTACATCTGAAGTGGTATCTTGCTGAGACTCTGGTATCAATTCCTCTACTACTACATATATCATTGCTCCTGCAGCAAAGGATAGAGCATAGGGGAGCATAGGTTTCATAGCTACTACAGCTATTGCGCCTATAACGCCTGCTATTGGCTCTACAATTCCTGACGCCTGCCCATATATAAAGCTTTTAGTCCTGGAAAAACCTTCTCTTCTCAGCGGAATTGAAACTGCAGCACCTTCTGGAAAGTTTTGAATTCCTATTCCTATTGCTAGGGCAACAGCTCCTGCTAAAGATGCTGATGGCAAATCAGCAGATATAGCTCCAAAGGCTACTCCTACTGCTAAACCTTCTGGTATATTATGAAGAGTTATTGCTAGAACTAATAATACACTTCTTTGCAAACTAGTCTTTACACCTTCAGCTTCTTCTATAGGAGCTCCAATATGAAGGTGAGGTAAAACCTTATCTACCAGCCATAGAAAAGCTCCTCCTGATAAGAAACCAATTACAGCCGGTACCCATGCTACCATATTTGCATCTTCGGCCATTTCTATGGCAGGTGCTAATAGTGACCAAAAACTTGCCGCTATCATAACTCCAGCAGCAAATCCCAACATTCCATTTAGTATTTTTCTGTTTAATGTTTTGAAAATAAATACTAAGGCAGATCCTAAGGCAGTTACAAACCAGGTAAAAAGAGTTGCACAAAAAGCCTGCATTACTGGAGTTAAATTAGAAAACCAATTAACTAACATAATTAAGCCTCCTTCTGATAATCATTTATGTATCTTTAATATATGCTTATTTCAATTATAGTATTATTAAATGCATATTTTAAGAGGAAATTTGAAATAAATTAAAAGCGATTGGTTAAACCAGCCGCTTTTAATTTATTATTATCTTAAAATTTACTATCTTATTACCTTACCATCCCTTTGCCTCTAGCAAAACTTCATCAGGAATATCTCCTTTTAGATATTCATTTATTGACTCTTCTATAATAGCTACTGCTTTATCAATCTGTTCCTTTGTTATTACAAGTGGAGGTTGAACACGAAGTACGTTATTAGAAAAGAAGGTAAGAATTACACCTTTTTCCCAACAGCGGTAGCATATCTTTGCAGCAGCTTCTCTTGCACGCTCCTTAGTATTCCTGTCAGTAACTAAGTCAACGCCTATACTTAAGCCCATACCACGAACGTCACCAATTATTGAATATTTGTCTTTCATTTCATTGAACCGTACTTTAAGATAATCACCTAATTCTTTAGAACGCTTCATAAGTTCTTCTTCTTTTATTACACTTATAGTAGCAAGAGCAGCACTGCAGCTTACTGGATTAGCCATAGTTGTAAATACATGTGCAGGGGCATCTAAGGATTCCATGATCTCTGATCTTGCAACAATGGCACTCATAGGCATGCCGGATGCTATAGATTTTCCCATTACTATTATATCTGGTTCTACATCAAAATTTTCTATAGCAAACCATTTTCCTGTTCTTCCAAAGCCTTGTTGTATTTCATCAACAACAAAGAGGATACCATTTTTCTTACATAGGTTATATAAGGCATGAACATATTTTTTAGGCGGTACAATTAGTCCTCCATCACCGGCTATAGGTTCCATTACAATTGCTGCCACTTCTTCTGGAGGCAAGTAATTTCTAAACTTATCCTCTAGCTCTTCTAAACATTCTAATTTGCAGCAATCTTCCTTTTTATCAAATTTACAACGGTAACAATCTGGATAATTTATATGATCAATGTCTGGCAATAATGGTCCGATTTTACGACGCATATTTAAACTTATAGCAGAAAGGGAAATAGAACCATAAGTGGATCCGTGGTAGGAACCAACAAAGGAAATTATTTTACTTCTGCCTGTATAGGCTCTAGCAAACTTTATCATCCCATCATTGGAGTCAGAGCCACTTAAGCCGAAGGCAACCTTTTTGCTAAAGTTACCTGGTGTAATTTCTGTAAGTTCCTTAGCTAATTTTACTAGAGCCTCATGATAAACATAGGCTGGGGTATAGTGAATGAATTCTTTTACCTGTTTTATTATAGCATCTACAACTTTTGGATGAGCTTGTCCGGTATTTAGTGCTGCTGCACTAGATAACATATCAATATATTCATTACCATCAACATCCTTCATTATTGCTCCACTTCCACTTTTTATAACTAAAGGATAATAAGGAACTCTGCAACCAGATGGAATTACTTCACTGTCCTGCTCAACAACACTATGACAACGGATAGTATTTTCTTTCAAAATAAACACCCCCATAAAATATCCACTATTATTAAATATATATTAATAAATTAACTATAGTTTAATAATACTACTAGTTACAGGAAAATACAACCAATTTTAAGTAATAATTAAAAAAATAAGTATTACTTAAAAACCCTACATTCTTTATTGAAGAATATAGGGTGAAGTCTATGTAGAAAGTAAATATTTATCATTGTTAATATATAGTGAAACTTAGTATATTGGCGGGCAAATATTAGAAATTCCAGTAACTTTCTCAGAAGTTGGATTATAGAATTTATGTGGCATGTTCTCTTTTATATAAATGCTATCTCCACTATTTAAAATATACTTTTCATCTCCTAAGAACAGTTCGATTTTCCCTTCAATAACGAATATACATTCATCTGCGGCATGCAGCATAAATTCATCATTGCTCCAACTCTCAGGTTCTAGTTGAAAATATATAGTTTCCATTTTAATATCTACCTCTTTATCCGATGCCATAGGTGATATAAACTCATAGACCATGCTTGAATTTGGAAGCTCAAGCTTTTTTCGCATAGTAGATTGGATATAAACATTCTGTTTCTTTTCAGTACTTAAAAAAGTATAAATAGGCACTCCTAAAGAAATTGCAATTTTTTTTAGTGATGAAAGAGATGGTTCGGTAATATTTCGCTCAATTTGCGAAATATAACTTGACGTTAACTGAGTCTTCTCTGCCAATTCATTTAATTTTAGACCTTTTTCAAGTCTGATTTCTCTAATCTTAGTTCCTAACAAAATAATACACCTCCCCTTAGATTTTAATTATTGATATGTAAGCGATAAAACTCAAAATAAGTATAGCTAATTACTTTTAAACATTCACAGAAAAGGTAAAGAAAAACAATAATTAAAATTATCCATACCTACTAAAAGTATACTCTAATCAATAAACATTAGTAAAGTAGATACTTATATTAGAAACTAGCAAAGCTTCTTTTGAACCTAATATTACATATAGCCTATCAGTAGTGGCCTAAATTGATGTGAATAAATTACGTTACCTTTCAGATACTAATAAGGGTGATATTACTATGAGTTACAATAATGAAAATACAGAGCAAAAGAGCAATAATTCAGAGTTTAGCAATAAATCTTTACCACCCTATAACGATGCACTAACTCAAATTAATCAATTGACCACGGACAGTCCAGATATAATTAAAAAAAGAGTAGTTTTTAAAGATGGAAAAGAAGGATATGTCATATATCTTAAAGGACTTGTAAATCTAGAACTAATGTTTCAAGTGTTTATAAGCCCTATATTATCTTTAAATTCAGCAGACTTAAATAATAAAGACAATGTAGATAAATTACCTATACCTATGGTGACTTATTACTATGATGTAGCTAAGATAGTTGATGAAATATTTCACGGAGGCACTATTCTCATAGCAGATAGTGTGAACCTGGCAATTGGCGTGTGGTTGAAAACACCGGTAAAAAGGGACATTAGCGAACCTATAGGTGAAAAAAGCATTAAAGGTCCTCATGAAGGGTTTATAGAGGATATTTCAACAAATATTTCACTACTTAGAAGAAACATTAAAAGCAGAAGGTTAAAATTTAAAGTGATTGAAGTAGGAGAAATTACAAAACAAAATGTATATGTGGTATATATTGATGGAATAGCCAATGGTGAAGTTTTAAATAATCTGTTAAACAGAATAAGAAATATAAATATAGATGCTTTAATTGATACAGGATACATAGAACAGCTTGTTACAGATTTTCCACACTCGACTTTACCACAATACCAATCTACAGAAAGAACAGACAAGGTAATTGCTTCTCTTATGGAGGGAAAGCTTGCAATAATGCTAGATGGAACTCCCACTGTGTCCATAGTACCTGTTAGCTTCTCAGCTTTTTTTCAAGCGCCGGATGACTATAACTCCAGTTGGATTGCAGGTTTTTTTATAAGATTACTTAGAGGTTTTGCATTGATACTTGCTCTCTTTTTGCCGGCCTTATACATAGCTATTGTAACTTTCCACTATTATGCAATTCCATTAGATTTACTTGTACCTTTGTCTAAAGGAAGAGCAAGAGTTCCCTTTACTCCGATTATGGAAGCTTTATTTATGGAGATTACAATAGAGCTTTTGAGAGAAGCGGCCACTAGACTTCCAACCTATATAGGAACCACTATAGGGGTTGTAGGAGGGCTTGTCATTGGTCAGGCTGCAGTAGAAGCAGGTATAGTAGGACAGCTATTGCTTATTGTAGTTGCAGTTACTGCCATTGCCTCTTATGTAATACCGAATACTGACATGGCTTTAGCGATAAGACTTACCAGATTTGCCTTTATGTTATTAGCTGGAGTTTTTGGAATGATGGGTATTATCATTGGTTCATCAATATTTTTAGCCCATTTATTGGTGCTTGAATCCTTAGGTCAGCCGTACTTTCAGCCAATTACTCCATTTAAAATGAAAGATTTAAAGGATTCCTTTATAAGAATCCCTATGAAAAATTTAAAGAGTAGACCAGATATCGCTAAGCCTTCCGATGTGAAAAGAGGTAAAAAAGGTGGAAAATGATTGGAACAGCATAACATCAAAACAGCTAATAGCATTTATCGTGTCCTCACAGATAGGTATAGGAATTTTAACTTTGCCTTCCACTCTTGCAGAAGATGTAGGTCATGATGGATGGATTGTAGTTTTGCTAGCAGGAATGCTTTTTAGTACACTAACACTACTTATAATGCTTTTTTTAAGAAGATTTGATGGAAAATCATTGATTGAAATTAATAAAGTAATATATGGTAAGTATTTTTCCTTGATTGTTAGCTTAATATATATTATTTACGTTTACTTTGGAACTATTGTTACCCTCCGCGCTTTCGTGGAAATGGTTAGAATCACCATACTAAAGTTAACACCGATTTTTGCTTTGGTATTGCTCTGTCTAATACCAGAAATTTATTTAGCTTGGTATGGATTAAAGGCAATTTCAAGATTTGGAAATGTTATTTATATAGTATTATTTTCTTCTATAATACTATATTTATTTTCACTATACGACTATAGAATGGATTTTATACTGCCCATAGGAGAAGCTGGTATCCCTGCCATCCTTAAAACCACATTAGCAACTACCATGTCATACCTTGGTCCGGAGCTTGCACTTTTTATATATTCTGATATTAAAGATAAAGATAAGGCTCTTAAGTATGCAGTATTAGGAAACTTTATTACAACCTTATTTTACACAGCCACTGTACTAGTATTAACGCTGTTTTTTGGTGAAGAGATGTTATTAAGACTGGTCTTTCCTCTTTTTAGTTTTTCAAGCTCCCACAGGGTATTTGTTTTTGAGAGACTTGACTTGATATTCGTTTCTCTTTGGATGCCTTCCATGGGAACTACTATGCTGTCCTATTATTTTTGTACTTACTATGGTTTAAGCAAGTTGATGAGAATTCCAATAGGTACCAGAGATATAAATAGTAGTAGAATTGCCCTTTTTATAGGTATCTTGCTGTTAGTTGTGCCTTTAAGCCTTCTTCCAAAGACAAGTATAGAAATACGCAACCTGCTTAATATTCTTGGTTATGTTGGGATGGGAGTTATTATATTGACATTAATAAGTTATTTTATATGTTTATTAAGGGCGCGGAGTGGATTAAAGTGATGATACATATGAAAAAGAAAAGGATTAAAAAAACTATTATACTATTAATACTACTACTCTTACCTAATTTATTTACAGGCTGTTGGGACCAGCAGCCAATAGGACGCCTGAAGATAGATCTTACTATGGGAATGGATATTTCACCGGAAAAACGTCTTCTTATAACCAGGTCAGCACCAGTATATGAAGAAGAAATCAGCAGCAAGTCGGAAATTATCACCGAAGAGGTGAATTCACCACAGCGAAGCAGAGAAGAGTCGAGAGCTACCTCATACAATCTTACAGTAGGTGGGAAACTTCAACAGATTCTTTTTTCTAAAGAGTTAGCTTCAATAGGCATTTCAGATTTAATCGAGGTATCAGAAAGAGATACAGAAAGTTCACCTTTAGCTATGGTTATAGTAGTTGATGGAAGTACCAAGGAGCTTTTAAAAAAGGCTAATGAAATGAAAGATAAGCCAGCACCAGGTTTCTATATAAACAGGTTAATAGATAACAATATTAAAAGGGCTAGTATACCTGAAACAAGAGTCCATAATTTTTGCATAGCCTATTTTGCACCAGGAATAGACCCTATTGTTCCTAGAATAAAACTTGAAAGTGATGAAAATATAGGAATAAAGGTAATGGGAAGCGCATTATTTTCAGGAGATAAACTTGTAGGGGAAATAGATATTCGCGATACCGCCATATTATTAGCTATGATGGGTGAGATGAGAAGGTCTGTGTATTCATTTGAAACCTCAAGATCTTTTCTAGAAGGTAATAGACCTAAGACTGCAAGCTCCTTTTCCATAAATAGAACTAAAAGAAAGATAAAAGTAAGAATGGACAATGGAATTCCCAAGGTTGATATCTCTCTTGATATGAGAGGAAATGTTCAAGAATATCGATGGGGTGGAATAAAGGATAATAAAGACAAAAGTGAACTAGAGAAGCTTGTAGGTGATGAAATCACTGGTATTTGTGAGAAAGTGCTTAAGTATACTCAGGAAGTAGGTAGTGACCCCATAGGTGTAGGCAGTATGATGAGAGCAAAATACGGAGCACAGTGGAAGGAAGACCAGTGGAAAGAAAACTATAAAAAAACTGTGTTTAATGTTAAGGTAAATTATACTATTAAACATCATGGAGTTATTAAGTAAGGTTTTGATGCTAAATGAAGCTGTTTACTTATCTGAAGCCAGCAGAAGTGCTGACCTCAGATAAGTAATATATAAAATTCCCGTGGTGCTATTTGGCATTTAGAAGTAACTTGTCAATGATCCTATCTAAGCTAGTATTATTTGGACAGGTAAGCCATTTATCTGAAACCACAGTATACTTGCAGCCGTTAGACTTATTTTTTAAATAGGCATAAATTATTTCAACTTCATCGATTTCATCTTTTCCTATATCTATTGAATTTTTCAGGGTTTCATTATTAAAATAATATAGGATGTTAGTTTTAAAGATAGTTTTTAATTCTGTTAAATCAAAATTCTCTAATTCATATTTTTCAGTAAAAAGCACCTTATTTCCTCTAATGAGAAAAAGTTTCAGGATATCATCACTTAAATGCTCCAATAAAGCAATGTTTTTATTTCCTTCTGTAAATTTAACAATCTTTGCCTTATTTATTAGATAACTCACTGCACTTGAGTAATCTCTATACTTAGCAGCGTTTTCAAAATCAAATTTTTCTGATGCACTTATCATCTTGCTTTCTATGTCCATAATAATACTCTTATCAGTACCACTCAGTAACTTTATTATCTTGTCCAAAATATCAGTATACTGATTTTTAGGGGCAGTATCTAAACACATGCCAATGCACAGGCCTAAAGAATAATTTAAACAAGATGAGGCTTTTCGCCAGTTATTGCTGCATAGTATTTTATAGTGCTCTTTTATGGCAAGAAGTCCCCGTTCTACTGTACTCTTATTTGTATATGGACCAAAATAAAGGTTTCCATCACTCTTATCAGCTTCATTAGAGATTTGGATATCAGGATACCTGTCGTTAACTTTTATTTTTATATAGGAATAAGCTTTAGGACTTTTCATTAGTCGATTATATATAGGTTTTATTTCTTTTATCAATTTACATTCTAGCATAAAGGCTTCAAACTCTGTGTCAGTAAGTATATACTCAAAGTCTTTAAGATTTTTAACTAATTTAGCAGTCTTTGGAGAGCGAGAGTTAGAGCTTTGAAAGTAAGAGCCAACTCTATTTTTTAAGTTCTTTGATTTACCCACATAAATTACACTGTTAAGAGAATCTTTCATGAGATATACCCCTGGGGAAGAAGGAAGACTTTTAACTTTTTCTTTTAGGTTCACACTATCTCCTCCAAAAGCTATATAGTAACTAGATTTTATCACGGGACTAACTAGGTATGCAATAAATATAGCATCCTTCTTTTAAGGATAAGGCAGCGATTTACAGTGACCTTTAAAATAGCATGAAAATTTATAAAAGACAACAAAGTAATAATGCAAAGCAGCTACTAAAAAGAGCTACTTTGCATTATTAAAGAACTGCTCATAGGATAAATATGGTATAAAAGGTTCCCTCCTATTTTGTCAAAAATGCAAGCACTAAAAGAAAAAAGTAAAATTAAAAGGATAAGAAAAAGGCTTTTTCCGTCAAAAACTACTTTACTATTTTCTTTTAATGCAGCTTGGTTGTAGATTAAGATTTCTGAACCTATCATTATTAAGGTAATTGGCCACCACTTTAGAATTTGAAGGCTAACTTCTAGGTTATATAAATTACCTAGGAGGTAGACCAATCCAGTTACTATTAAAAGTATCCCTAAAGATAAAGTTCCTACTCGTCTTCCCCCCATGAGTTCTCATCACCTTTCTCTAAAATAGCCCTATTTTTACTCCTTAGAAGAACAAATCCTATAACTATAAAGAATAGTGAAGTAAAGGCTGATCTTGTAAATCTTATAAATTGATAATCTACATATTGTCCAACAATAGGGAAAATTATATTGTTAACTAGTGCAGCTATTCCTAAGAAGATGAATCCATATCCTAGGTATTTGTAGGCCGTATTTGTTTTAGTAAAATTATTTTCGTAGCCAATACTTGAAAAGATTTTTAAATCGGAGTCAATTAGCGGCTCTTCACCGGAAGCTTTTGATCTTACATCAAAAACGCTATAGAACCATATGATAGGCAGAAATGCTGCAATAAGTTCTATTTCAGTAGAGACACTTATACCAAAAGTTAAGAAAAATAACATCATAAGCTGTATACCATGTTTAGTAAGTCCAAGATACATGTGACCAGCTCCAGGAATAAAAGAAAAGAATATTGCAATTTTTTTAGAATGTTTCAATGTAAAATCCCCCTAATTCGTTTTTAATTTATATTTTTATTCTAGCTATAAAATCTTAAAATAATGTTACTAGATTTCTTAAGATTTTCTTAAAAGCAATTTATATAAGGAAATTAGGATCTATTAAATAAATTGTTATTGACAAAATGGTACTACAAATGTAATCTAATTATATAGACTACATTTGTAAGAAGGGGTGTTATTAATTGAAGGAATTACCTAAGATATCAGATGCAGAGTGGCAGGTTATGAAAGTAGTGTGGAAAAGGACACCTATTACTTCAAGTGAAATTATTGATGGCTTAAAACAAGACAGCCTATGGAGTTCAAAGACCATACATACACTCATAAGTAGATTAGTTAAAAAAGAGGCACTTGGAGTAGAAAAGAATTCATCACATTATTTATACTATCCACTTGTTTCTGAAGAAGAATGTAAAAGAGAAGAAACAAAATCTTTTTTACAAAAAGTTTATGACGGTTCTATTAATCTTCTGATTTCAAATTTTATAAAAGAAGAGAAACTAACAGAAGAAGAAATTGAAGAGTTGCAGAGTATATTGAATAAAAGTAAGAACTAAGTAGGTGAGATATGAATTTATTAATATTGTTTAAAACAGTAATTCCTTTATCTTTTATGGGAAGTATAGTTGCTTTGTTAATAGTAATGATTAAACAACTATTTAACAATAGATTAAGTGCCAAATGGCACTATTATATTTGGTTTCTTCTTATCCTAAGGCTTATAATACCCTATAACCTGCAAAGCAACTTTAGTATATTTAATTTATTCAGCAGTGCTCAAAGAAGCATTCAATTACTTCAAAATAATATATTAAATAAAGATAACAGTATTAAGGAGCAAGACCACAGTAACGAGAACTTACAAAATAAAGCAATAAATAATGATTCTACGAAAGAGATAAATAGTAATTTGAAGGATAAGGTTACTATAGGAAACTCAATAAACAAGGAAATTTACAAAAATAATACTATGGATATTAGTATTGTAAGTAATAATAGGAGTGCTATTAGCAGTTATTTGGCTGGAATATGGTTTATAGGTATTTTAACTATAATTATATATGTGATAACTGTGAATATGAGGCTTCAAAGGATAGGTGAAAAAGGATCTAAATGGGAAAGGGATAACATAACTCAGCTTTTGCAGCAATGTAAAAAGGAAATGAAAGTAAAAGGAGACATTTCTATTATTATTAATAATGAGAACAAAGCACCTTATCTCTTAGGACTCTTAAAACCTAAAATTTTCATATTCTCAGGAATTATTGATGAATTTTCAATGAAAGAAATAAGATATATATTTCTACATGAACTTGCTCATGTAAAGAGAAAGGATATATTGATAAATTGGACAATTATATTAGTACAAGCAATACACTGGTTTAATCCTGTAATATGGTATGCACTAAACAGAATGAAATTAGACTGCGAAATTGCCTGTGATGAAACGGTTCTAAATAGTATAAGCTTCACAGAACGTGTAAGCTACGGTGAGACAATAATAAACTTGACAAAGATGTTTTTTAATAACCGCCTAGCTCCAGGAGTAACAGGAATGATAAATAAGTCTGAGTTAAAAAGGAGGATTATCATGATTTCAAAGTTTAGTAAAAAATCAATAAAGAGGACAGTAATCACAATATTAGTAACTCTAATTTTAGCTGGAGTAGGGTTAACAAATGCCAATGAGTCCTTTAAAGGATACCTAGGATTAAATAGTTCAAAAGAAAATAAGGAAAAAGGAATATCAAAGGAGGAATCAGAGGTTTTAACCTCAGAGAAACAAAGGGCCATACTTGATAACCTTGATGATTTAATAAAGAAAGATACTAGTACAAATCAATTCATCAAAGTTGTAAATGACAATGTTGCAAAGGTTTCAAAGGAATATGCATCAACAATGATTTTTAAACTGGAAGAAATGCAGAAAAAGAATTTGCCTAAGCTAGAGGAAAGATTCTCTAATGATGATATGCAAAGTAAGATTAACAAAATATATAACATTAATTTTAACATAAACAAAATAGACTACATTGAGGACAAAGAACTAAAAGATCTGTTAGTAGAAACAAGAAACGGTGGATATAAAATTGAAACTGCAGAGGGAATGTACTTTCCTGTGTTGGACTATGAGTCTTATAAACAATATAGCCCATATGTAACAGAAGATATTAAGAATTATATACAAATAATGGCTGTTGAATCAAATAAGACTCCTATAAAAGATGCAGCTCTTATGATTAGCTGGGATGAGTTGTTGAAAAGAGCACTGAAACAGGAAGAGTTCATTAGTAAGTACGGGAATTCAGTAAAAATAAATGATGTAAGGCAGCTGTATAAGCAATATATAGTCTTTATCTTATACGGTGCAAATAATACTCCAATTTTTCAATATGATACAAAAGAGTTAGTGCCTGAAGCTAAAATCAGCTACACAAATGCAATAAAAGAAAGTAATAATAGTGAAACTTTAGGGAATATAAAAGGTTTCATTAATATATTGGAAGAAAGTAATTATAAAATTACAGAAAAAGTGGAAAGTTATAGAAAAGGAATATTAGAAAAAATGTAGAAATTAGATATATTTCCAGTTGGTTAGTGGGAACTATAATTTGCTGGGGAGATTATGGTTCCCAGTTAAGTGTGTTTTGATAGGGTAAATTAATCATAGTGAAAATGGAGGGATATTTTTGGTAAGGAAGAAAGAGAATAGAGAAGTAAAGGTGAAAAAAATAGTTATAACTGTCCTCATGTTCCTTGTATTTGTTGGAGGTTCTTATTATAGTTTACATAAAACTGTCTATAAGAAACTAGCTGATGAAAAGGTTTCTAGCAATAATAGTAGTGAAAAAGATAGTAATAATGAAAAAAATACTATTGATAAAAAAGAACCAGTTCAAACAGAGGTGCTTTTAAGTAGCGCTGGAGATTGCACTATAGGACATGATACAAATTTTGGATATGCTAATAGCCTACCAGCAGTTTTAAATCAAAAGGGGAATGATTATTCTTATTTTTTTAAGAATGTGGCAGAAATTTTTAAAGAGGATAATATTACTACTGTTAACTTAGAAACCACCTTTACAAATGCAACAGTAAAAGCTGAGAAGCAATTTAATTTTAAAGCTCCTCCAGAATACGCAAAAAGCCTTCCATTAGGAAATATAGAAGCAGTAAACCTTTCTAATAATCACATATACGATTATCTAGATAAAGGTTTTAAAGATACAATTGCTGCAGTAAAGGCAGAGGGAATTAATTACTTTGGTGAAGGAAATAAGTGGTTAACTGAAGTTAATGGAAATAAGATGGCATTTTTAGGATATAGGGGATTTAGCTCTGATGAGGCTTTCCTAAAGAAGGTTAAAGGCGATATAGAAGAACTAAAAAGTAAAGGTTATACTGTTGTAATTAATTTTCATTGGGGACAGGAGAACTCCTATTATCCAAGTGAAGGGCAAAAACAAATTGCTCATTATGCTATAGATCAAGGAGCAGACCTAATTGTAGGTCATCATCCTCATGTAATTCAGGGAATTGAAAAGTATAAAAATAAAATTATTGCATATAGTCTTGGAAACTTTGCCTTTGGTGGTAATATGAACCCAAGAGATAAGGACACCTTTATCCTTCAGACAAAATTTGTATTTAAGGACAATAACCTTGTATCTTACGGAATCAAAGTCATTCCGTGCAGTATTTCATCTGTGAGTTATGTAAATGATTACTGTCCTACACCACTAAAAGGAAACAGGGAACAGGAAGTTCTGGCTAAGCTAAATAAAATTTCTATGAATTTAGATTTTGAATTAAAGAATGATTTTGTATTTTTACAACACTAAGAGAGGGTTCGCTAATAGCAAACCCTCTCTTATGCTTAGCGTAGCCAGCTGCTATCTCTAATGCTAGCTGAATTAGGATGAAAATAAATATTTCTCATAATCTCAATAGTTTGCTATAATAAGGTTAGTTAAGAAAACCTAGTCAAAGGTAGATATTTAATTAATCTAATTAATCGGTGAAATGAGGGCTTAATATGTCAGATGTTTTATCTCAAAGTGAAATAGATGCGTTACTGGCAGCTATGGCAGCTGGCGAAATGATTGGGGAAGAAACAGTAACTGCTGATGAAAGTAATATTCCCTCTACGGTATTAGAGGATAGCCTAAGGTTCTCTGATAAGGATATGGAGGTTTTAAAATATATTCATACAAAATACAGTGAAATATTATCTTCATCTATTGTAAGTAGCGTAAAGGCAGAGATTGCGTTAGAGTCTATAGAGGAAATAAGATATGAAGAATTTATAAGGTCTATTCCTTGTCCAACAGTTGTGACAGTATTTAAATTGAATCCATTAGAAGGATACTTACTATTTGAAACAAGTCCTACTTTGGTTTTTCAGATAGAAGATCTTCTTTTAGGCAAAGGTGAAACTTGTGAATTAAATATTTCAACATTTTCTGAAGAAGACAAGAATACTTTTATGGAAATAACCAGTGATTTTATAGCAGCACTTAGAGAAGCTTGGAGTGATGTGTTAACTATTAGAGAAGAACTTGAATATGTGGAAACAGATCCAGCTAAAATAAACCTGTTTGAAAAGGATGAACATGTTGTTTTATTATCATTTTCAATAAATGTTGGCAAGATAAATGCTTTCTTTAATATATGCATACCATATTCAACTATAGAAAAACATTCAGGAAAATTAAAAGTAACACATAGGAGTTCAAATGGACAGTTAAGTAATAATTTAGATAGCACAAATCTAAATATAAAAGTTATATTAGATACACTTCAGCTATCCTTGGATCAGGTTATGAATTTAAAAAAGGGAAAAATTTTAGTCACTAATAAAAAGTATAGTAATAAGGTAAGTATATTAGTGGAAGAAAAACATTGTTTCAACGGAGAGGTAGGTTTATTAAACCATCGCAAAGGGGTCAAAATAATAGATTGTTTAGGTAAGGATGTGTAATTATGAGTAATGGATTATCACAAGAAGAAATAAATGCTTTATTAGAAGGAAATATTAGTGATGAGCAGTTGAATGGAGAAAGCAGTAACAGGTCTAATATTATTTTAACAGATATTGAAAAAGATATATTAGGGGAAGTAGGTAATATATCCATGGGATCTGCTTCCACAGCTTTATCAGATATGATAGGAAAAAGGGTTAACATAACTACTCCAACTATATCTACTACAACCTTAAAGGAAATGAGAGAGAGTTTTGAACTACCTAATATTGCTTTAGAGATAAAGTATGTTGCCGGAATTGCAGGAAAAAATATTTTGATAATGAGAGTTAGAGATGCAGCTATAGTAGCCAATATAATGATGGGCGGAGAGGGACAAGTTACTTCAGACGAACTATCTGAAATAGAAGAAAGTGCAGTTTCTGAGGCAATGAATCAAATGATGGGTTCAGCGGCTACAGCTATGGCAACTATGTTCTCAAGGAAAGTAGACATATCTCCTCCAAAATCAAAGATTTGGGATTCTATGACTTCTAATATGTCGGAAAACATTGAAGAAGAGGAGGAAGTTGTTCAAGTAGCCTTTAGATTACATATAGAAAATCTGTTAGATAGTGTTATTATGCAGGTATTATCAGGAGAAACAGTGAAGCAAATAGCGTCTATAATGATGGGAACTGAAGCTCCTTGTGAGAGCCCATCTAATGATATTGTAATCGAAAGTAAGCAAGATGCTGTAGAAAAAATAAAAGAACAGGCAATTGTTATGGAGAAGCAGGAAGAAAACAGCATAGCAGGTTATGCTGAACAGGGAACTTCTTTAGAGCATAGTATAGAAAAAGTTCAGTATAAACAATTTAGTGATTTTGATAATGTATCTAGGAATACCAACTCAATACTAGATGTTCCTTTAAATATACAGGTAGTATTAGGAGATGCTCAGAGGAGCATAAAAGAAATTTTAAATTTTAAAAATGGAACGCTGCTTCAGTTAAATCAGATGGAAAATCAACCAGTAGAACTACAGGTCAATGGAAAGGTAATTGCCTATGGAGAAGTGGTTGTAGTAGATGGTAATCTTGCTATAAATATTACAGACGTAAATAATGACAATATTTAAAAAGGGATGGTTTACAATTTTTCTGAAAATGAAAGATTGTGAACCTTTTTTATTTATAAATCTTTAATAATTAAAATCAACTGAGCAGCTAAAGTTTAACTTTCATTTACGCTTCTATATTAGAGAAATAAATTTTTTGTGAAATAATTAAATGTGATTTTGTAGTTTAAATTTTATAACTATAAAATTTTTTTCAGCATAGTGAAAAAACAGTAGACTTTACCAAAGATAAGTATTATAATTATAATTGTAAGAATTATTAAAATATTAGCACCGTAATAGCGAGATTTTACTAAAAAATAGTGAGGAAATACTTATGACAGAAGATGTAGGAAGAAAGATAAAAGAATTAAGAATTAGTAAAAATTTAACCTTAAAGGATTTGAGTGCCGAAACAAATTTATCCATTGGGTTTTTATCTCAATTAGAGAGAGGATTGACCACTATAGCTATAGATTCTTTAGACAAGGTTGCTAAAGCTCTAGAGGTGAACTTATCCTATTTTCTAGATGATTTTAAGAGTAATAAAAAAGTTATACTTCGAAGCTATGAAAAAGAGGTGTTCCAGGTCTATAGTAATCAGTTTATACACTATCATTTAACAAATGATGTAGGAGAGAAAAGCTTTCTGCCTAGGCTTATAGAGATACTACCTACAAATAGCAAAGAGGAAGTAGCGCCTTATCCACATGAAGGTGAAGAATTTATTTATGTTTTAGAAGGAATTTTAACACTATTTATAAATAATGAACAGCATGAACTGTATCCTGGAGATAGTGCTCATTATAACTCAAGCATTGTCCACAATTGGGCAAATTACACAAGCAAAACTGTAAAAATCTTGACCGTAAATGGTCCAAGTGTTCTTAGGTAGTAAACTATTAAACTCACTGAGCAAGTTTATCTTTGGTAAGGTAAAAGAATAAAATAAAAATAAATAATATTAATATCTAGAGAGTTTGACTTTTTTATAAATAATACTAGATATTATTTATTTTAAGTATAAATGTTAAAAATTTAACGCTAATAGGAGGATGAAATGACGTCAGGAACTGTAATTAACATTCAAAAGTACTCTATTCATGATGGGCCGGGAATTCGAACAACAGTATTTTTAAAAGGCTGTCCCTTAAAGTGTTGGTGGTGTCATAATCCAGAAAGTCAGAGTTTAAAGCATGAAATCATGTTCTTTGAAGAAAGATGTACAGGATGCGGGAGCTGCATCAAGAGATGTCCTGAAAAGGCCATCCAGTTCAAGGATAGTTATCCTGTTGTAGATGAGAACAAATGTAAAATCTGTGGTAAATGTACTGATTTTTGTCCGAATAATGCTAGGGAATATGTAGGAAAAGATATGACAGCTCAGGAGCTTATGAGGGAAATAATAAAGGATGAGGTTTTTTATGATGAATCCAATGGAGGAGTCACATTTTCAGGGGGAGAGCCTTTAATTCATGCAGATTTTTTAGCCCAGCTTTTAAAGCTTTGCAAAGAAAGGGGAATTCACACTGCTGTAGATACCAGCGGCTATGTGGCCTGGGAAAACTTTGAGAAAATATTTGACAAGGTTGACCTATTCTTATTTGATCTTAAGCATATGAATAACGATATGCATAAGAAATATATGGATGTACCTAATGATTTAATCCTAGAAAATTTAAAAAAACTATCAGATAAAAACTGTAACATATTCATAAGAATGCCTATTATTGCAGGTGTCAATGATGATAGTGAGCATATTGAAAAAGCTATAGAATTTATAGAAAAGCTAAATGTTCTACAGGTAAACTTATTGCCATATCATAAAATGGGTATGGATAAGTATAGAAGGCTTAAAATGGACTATAGGTTATCTGGTATGGAAAAGCCATCTAATGAAAGGATGGAGGAAATAGCAGATAAATTTAAAAAGTCCGGAATAAGGATTAAAATAGGGGGGTAACGGATCATGATGACTGAAAGAGTAAAAAAATTAAAAGAGCAGAGTTTAAATGCAGAGCCACGAATTTCTATGGAAAGAGCTAAAATTGAGAATGATGTCTATCAAAAATACGAAGGAAAGGTCAGCGTTCCTGTACTTAGAGCACTAGTTTTAAAAGAACTAATGACTAGAAAAGAACTGTGCATAAACGAAGGGGAGTTAATAGTTGGAGAAAGAGGAGAGGCACCAGCAGCAACTCCAACCTATCCTGAATTATGCTGTCACACAATAGAAGATTTTGAAATAATGGATATGAGAGAAAAAATATCTTTTAAGGTTACTGAGGAAGATAAAAGAATTCAAAGGGAAGTCATAATTCCATACTGGGAAAAGAGATCTATGAGACATAAAATTCTAGAAAGCATGTCTGAGGAATGGAAAGAGTGTTATTCCGCAGGAATATTTACAGAATTTATGGAGCAAAGGGGACCTGGACATACTACTGGAGACGATAAAATATTTAATAAAGGTTTTTTAGAGTTTAAAAAAGATATAGAAATAGCTATGGGGAAACTGGACTATTATGGAGATGACGAAGCTTTAGATAAGAGAAATCAACTAGAAGCTATGAATATAGCCTGTGATGCAGTAATTACTTTAGGAGAACGTTATGCAAAATATGCTGCAGAGTTGGCAGAAAAGGAAGAGGACCCTATTAGAAAAAAAGAGTTACTTGAAATATCACAAGTATGTAGCCATGTTCCAGCTAATGCTCCAAGAAATTTTAGAGAAGCTCTTCAGATGTACTGGTTTGTTCACCTATGTGTTATTTCAGAGTTAAATCCATGGGATGCATATAATCCAGGAAGATTAGATCAGCATTTATACCCTTTCTATAGTAGGGAATTAGAAGAGGAGACATTGACAAGAGAGGAAGCAGAGGAACTATTACAGTGTTTTTGGGTTAAATTTAATAATCAACCGGCACCACCTAAGGTTGGAATAACCTTAAAAGAAAGTGGAACTTATACAGACTTTGCCAACATCAATATTGGTGGAGTAAGAAAAGACGGATTAGATGGAGTTAACGAAGTAAGTTATCTTCTATTAGATGTAATAGATGAGATGAGATTACTGCAACCTAGTTCAAATGTTCAAATTAGTAAAAAGAGCCCACAAAGATTCGTAAAGAGGGCCTGTGAAGTTTCAAGAGAGGGATGGGGACAGCCATCTATGTTTAATGCAGATGCAGTTATTCAAGAGCTAGTAAGAGCGGGGAAATCAATAGAGGATGCTAGATGTGGTGGTACTAGTGGATGTGTTGAAGCTGGTGCTTTCGGAAAGGAAGCTTATATTCTCACAGGATATTTTAATTTGCCTAAGATTCTTGAAATAACACTTAATAACGGCGTAGATATAATGACTGGTAAAAAGCTAGGCATAGAAACAGGAGATGTTACAAAGTTTGAAAGCTTTGAGGAAGTTTTTGAGGCATTTAAGAAACAGCTTAAGCACTTTATAGATATAAAGGTTAGAGGAAATAGAGTAATTGAAAGATTATATGCAACTTTAATGCCTGTACCATTTCTTTCAGTAGTAACCAGTGATTGTATTTCAAAGGGAAAGGATTATAATGCCGGTGGTGCTAGATATAATACCACTTATATTCAAGGAGTAGGTATAGGAACTATTACAGACAGTTTAACTGCCATTAAGTATCAAGTTTTCGATAAAAAGAATGTATCTATGTCAGAGTTAATGGAAGCATTAAAAGACAACTTTGAAGGTCATGAGGATATATTAAATCTGGTAAGGAATAAGACCCCTAAATACGGTAATGATGACGACTATGCAGATACTGTAATGAGGCAGATATTTGATGCTTACTATAATGAGGTAAATGGCAGAAAGAATGGAAGAGGAGGAGTTCACAGAATAAATATGCTTCCAACTACTTGTCATATCTACTTCGGTTCTGTTATGGGAGCAAGTGCAAATGGAAGAAAAGCACAGGTTCCAGTTTCAGAGGGTATTTCTCCGGAAAAAGGATCGGATGTAAAGGGACCTACAGCAGTAGTAAAATCCGCTGCCAAGATGGACCACTTAAGAACGGGAGGAACTTTATTAAATCAAAAATTTGACCCTTCTGTTGTACAGGGAGAAGTAGGTTTAAATAATATGGCAAGCTTAGTAAGAGCATATTTTACAATGGATGGTCATCACATTCAATTTAATGTAGTAAGTAAGGAAACTTTAATAAATGCCCAAAAGAATCCAGATGAATATAAAAATTTAATTGTTCGTGTTGCCGGATATAGCGATTATTTCAACAACCTAGATAAGGTTTTACAGCAGGAAATAATCGATAGAACAGAACAATCCTTTGAAGGAGCATGCTGCTAGGTTATTTATTGAAAATTATTATGGGAAAGTGTTTAAGAGGTGAAGGAAAATGAACAAAATAATAGGGTTTATTGGATGCGGTAACATGGGACAGGCGATGATTGGGGGAATAATCAAAGCAAAAATAGTTTCACCAGCTAATATAGTAGTGGCTGACTTAAATGAAAAGAGTCTTGCTGAAACTGAAGTAAAATATGGAGTAAAAGTAACTAAGGACAATAAAGCTGCTGCTGAAAATAGTGATATTTTAATACTGTCGGTAAAGCCGAATTTATATCCAGTGATAATCAAAGAAATAAAGGATAAGATTAAAGAAGATGTAGTAGTAGTTACTATTGCAGCAGGAAAATCTATTAATGGAACAGAAGAACAGTTTGGAAGAAAGATAAAAGTGGTTAGAGTAATGCCTAATACACCAGCACTTGTAGGAGAGGGAATGGCTGCTTTGTGTCCTAATGATGCAGTAACTAAGGAAGAATTAGGGGAAATTAAAAATATTTTTGAAAGCTTTGGTAAATCAGAAGTTGTAAGTGAAAATTTAATGGATGTTGTAACCTCTGTCAGTGGTTCATCACCAGCTTATGTATATATGTTTATTGAGGCTATGGCAGATGCCGCTGTTTTAGATGGTATGCCAAGAAATCAAGCTTATAAATTTGCAGCACAGGCGGTTTTAGGTGCAGCAAAAATGGTGATAGAAACAGGAATGCATCCAGGAGCACTTAAAGATATGGTTTGCTCTCCAGGAGGAACAACTATTGAAGCAGTAGCTACTCTTGAAGAAAAGGGCTTAAGAGATGCAGTTATTTCTGCAATGAGAAGTTGTACTAAAAAATCTATTGAGATGTCTAAGTAGCTTAAGAAAGGGTATGAAAGTTTTTTCATACCTTTTTTAATGGTTAAAATTAGTGAATTTTATCTTAGTTTTTAGATAATATATAATTATCAATTTTTAGGTCAATTAGACAGCATATCTGATATAATTAAAGAAGAAATAAATGGAGTTTTAGAAGGTGATTACTTTGGATTTAATTTTAGCGACTACTATAACATTTATATTACTAGTTTTAAGTGTTTATAAAGGAATATTTCTTGCATATCCATTAACCGTTGGTCTGGTGCTGTTTTCTATATTGTCATTGAAAAGAGGATACTCTGCAAAAGATACCCTAATTATGATTTATAATGGAGGAAAAAAATCTTTTATAGTCATAAAAATTTTTTTGCTTATAGGAGCTGTCATAGCTATGTGGATGACTTCAGGTACTGTAGCAGCTATAGTTTATTATGGAGTAGGATTAATAAAACCCAATATATTTATTCTCTGTGCCTTTTTAATCAGCTGCCTTGTATCCTCTTTAATTGGTACGTCGGTGGGAACAGCAGGAACGGTAGGGATAGCCCTTATGGTAATTGCAAAGGGAGGAGGGGCAAATATTGCAGCTACAGCTGGAGCAATCATTGCTGGGGCTTATTTTGGTGATAGGTGTTCTCCTATGTCTTCAAGTGCCAGCTTAGTAGCCTATTTAACAGGAACTAATATTTATGATAATATTAGGAACATGTTCAAGACATGCATCATTCCCTTTGGTATATCAATAATCTTCTATTATACAATATCAAGAGTATTTCCACTTCATAGTTCCGTCAGCGGTATAAATGTGGAACTTGCCAAGGCATTTAACATAAATCTTATTGCTTTGCTTCCAGCAGTGGTAATTATTGTGCTTTCAGCGTTTAAAGTCAAGGTTAGAGTTTCTATTATTATAAGCATAATTACCTCATTTTTTTTAGCGGTTTTTATGCAGCATGAAACTGTAGTAAACTGCGTTAAGTTTATAATTTTTGGGTATAGTATGGACAAAACTAATACTCTTTATAATGTAATAAAAGGAGGAGGACTAGTTTTAATGCTGAAAACATCTTTAGTTATATTGGTTGCATCAGCATTTGCAGGCATAGTTGAAGAAACTAAAATGTTAAATAGTATTGAAACTATAACAAGAAAAGCCAATTATAGATATGAAATTTTTAGAAATATGATAATTACTAGTATATTTACTGCTGCTGTGGGCTGCAGTCAGGTATTTGCAGTAATTTTGACTCATATGCTAAACAAAAATGCCTATGAAAAAAATGAAATAGATAATTCAAGTATAGCTATAGATTTAGAGAATACAGCCATAATGATTTCTGCACTAATTCCTTGGAATGTTGCTCTCCTTGTGCCAATTACCATCCTAGGAACGGACAGTTCCTGTATACCTTATTTAATATATATATATATTCTACCAATTTGGAATCTAATATCCTTAAGGAGTAGGAATGATAAAAAAAGTGCTGTGGCAGGTTTAAATTCTTAAAGCCTATTCTGATAATAATAAAAACACTATCAAATTAAAAAACTTTGATAGTGTTTTTATTATTTTAGAATATTACATACGCTTTATAAAATTTGTGTTTCAGGAAAACTATTTAATTAAGTATGTAAACGGTAACCGTTCGTCTACCCCAACTTCTAGCTTCTCCTTCTGAGTGAAAGAATACATCTATTATATTTCCTTTTATAGCACCACCAGTATCACTGGCAACAGCGTATCCATAACCTTCTACGTAAACTCTAGAACCTAGTGGTATAACTCTTGGATCTACAGCTATAGTGCTATATCCACCAGCATCTCTTGTGGTCCCAGCTCCGGAAGCTGTAATACCATCTCCTGTATAAGCTGTTGATTGCATAGTCAGCACCTTTGAATATGAAATGGACTTTGAACTACCACGAGATAAAGTACCGCTCTTTTTGACAGTGCTAGAAGCTTCAACGGCTAATAGCTGGTTTTCCTTTTCAGTGGCTTTACTTAGAAGTTCCTTCTGTGCTTTAATGTCCTTACTTAAAGTTGCCAAAGTATTTTCATTACTTTCCTTTAAGGCTTCTAATTTTTTATTTTCGTTACTTAAGGCATCCTTTTCCTTTGATATAGCCTTCTGCTTTTCTCTAAGCTTTGCAGTGATTTCGTTATCATAACCTATTACCTTTGAAATCATGTCCACCCTTGACATAAGGTCAGTTAAGTTATCAGCAGATAAAACTACCGAAAGATAGCTATCTGCACCACTGATGTACATAGCTCGTACCCTCTTTTTAAATAAATCTTCCTGTTCCCTTGAGTTTTTTTCTGCAGCTTCTAATTTGGCTTGAGTATTTTTCATGTTTTCAGCAATTTTATTCATAGATTTTTTATTGACATCAATTTTCTTTAAAACATCATCAATTTGTTTATCTAATTCTTGAACCTTCGATTGTAATTTTTTCTTTTCATCTTGAGTTTGCTTTAATGTATTCGTTGTACCACTGCTTGGTGCAGCAAAAACACTGGCGTTTATGATTACAGCTAAAGCTAAGGTCATGATAACAGATAAAGTTTTTTTATTCACTTTTACCCCTCCTTAAGCTAGTTATCAATATACAATATTACTTCAAATTTATTGCCGTTCCTTATTATACCATTAAACACTACTTAAATTCAAGTTTATGCAAAGGGAAAAGCTATATAGCAGTTTTTAGTGGCATTTACCTACTTTAAAATTAGGATATAATTGCCTAGAATAATCTATAAATATTGTTTATAATAAGATATGAATGTATAAGAAATTATAATGCATTTTAAAGAGGAATAAATTATTGTTAGATTTAAGGAGGAATGACTATGAAAAAGTTAGTTGTTTTTGGAAGTAAGTATTGACCGGATTGTGATCCACTGAAAGAGTTTCTTTCTGAAAATAATATAAAATATGCCTTTGTTGATATTACTGAAAGTATGTTTAATCTAAAATTGTATCTTAAATTTAGAGATAACAGACCGGAATTTGATGAGATTAAAAAGCAGGGAAGAGTGGGAATACCATTTATATCTGTTAACAATGGAGAAAAGCTAATTTTTGACGAACAACCGGATTTAAATGAACTTATATAATGTTTATGCCTATAGATGGCAACAATATTAGAAACTACAGCTAGCGGGGGATTGTAACCAATATCTACGCTGGCTGTGTTTTTATCCATATTCCTGTAAAGTAACATATGTTACTGATTTTAAGCTTAAATAGGCATATAATTTACTTAAATAGAAAAGATTATATAATGAAGTTAATGTTTCAATGAGAGGAGAATACATAGATGATGCCAGAAAAATTACTGGAAATATTAAAATATGAGGGAGTAGTAGCTATAGTTACTCAAGGAGAGCAAGAGCCTCATGTTGTCAACACTTGGAATAGTTACATTAGAGTAACAGGAGAAGATAGCTTTTTAATTCCTGCAGGATATATGAAGGAGACAGAAGCTAATATAGAAAAAAATAATGCAGTACAGCTTACCATAGGAAGTAGAGAAGTTCAGGGCTTTAATGGTCCAGGTACTGGATTTTTAATAAGAGGAACTGCCGAGTTTTTAAAAGAAGGAGCTAAGTATGATTTAATTAAGGTTAGCTTTCCTTGGGCAAGAGCTGCCTTGGAAGTTAAAATCACTTCTGCTGTACAAACTTTATAATCCTCACTAAGTATGAAGTATTAAGAAAAAAGCTGTATCTTTTAGGATGCAGCTTTTTAAATATATGTAAAAAGCATTAAGATACAACTCATTATCGACAAAATACTGATTAAAATGACAAATTACTGCAAAGATGATATATTAATTTTAGTGAGAAAAGAATTATTTTTAGTAACTAGGAGGATTTTATACAAATGATTAAGTTAAATGAAGAAGCAGGAAGATGCCTATTATGCAAAAACCCAAGATGTAAGCACAGCTGTCCTATAAATACTCCAATTCCGGAAGTTATTGATTTGTTTAAGAAAGGGGAATTAACAAAGGCTGGGGAAATATTATTTGACAATAATCCCTTATCAATTATTTGTTCGATAGTATGCCCTCATGAAGAACAGTGTAAAGGGAGTTGCATAAAGGGAATAAAAGACGTGCCTATTAGTTTTCATGAAATTGAAAAGCATCTCTCAATGAATTTTTTAGAAAATGTAGAACTTAAACCTAAAAATAAACTAGAGGATAGGATTGCTATTGTTGGGGCAGGTCCAGCAGGACTTACAATAGCCTTTATTTTAGCTAGAAAAGGTTATAAGGTTACAATATTTGAGAGTAAAGAAAAAATAGGTGGGGTATTAAGATACGGAATACCAGAGTTTAGATTGCCTAAAAGTATTTTAGATAAGATAGAAGAAAAGTTGGTTCAGTTAGGAGTTAAGATAAGGCCTAATACTTTAATAGGACCGGTAATAACTATAGATAAACTATTTAGTGATGGATATAAAGCAGTATTTATCGGCACAGGAGTGTGGAATCCTAAGACTCTTAATATCAAAGGAGAAAGTCTTGGAAATGTTCATTATGCAATAGACTATTTAAAAGCTCCACAGGTATATAGCTTAGGAAAAAGAGTTTGTGTAATTGGTGCAGGAAATGTAGCTGTTGATGCAGCAAGAACTGCCAAGAGAAATGGGTCTTCAGAGGTATATATACTTTATAGAAAAGATTTTGAAGATATGACTGCTACGAAAGCAGAAATTGAGGAAGCAAAGGAAGATGGTGTTCAATTTGAACTATTTAAAGCTCCTGTTGAAATATTAGAAGAGGGAGTAAAATATATAAGCACCAAGAAAACAGTTGATGAAAATGGAAAAGTAAGAATAGTTTCAGTAGAGGGAACGGAGTCTTTATTTGAATGTGATTCTGTAATAGTGGCTGTTAGTCAGTCTCCAAGAAACAATATAGTTCTGAATAACAGGGGTTTTGAAACTACAAAGCAAGGCCTATTAGTAACAGATGAACTAGGTCATACCACTAGAGAAGGAGTATTTGCTTCAGGCGATGTCGTTACAGGTGCAAGAACAGTAGTTGTAGCTGTTAACCATGCAAAAACCGTTGCAGATACAATCGACAGATTCTGTACAGAACTTAGAAATGAATAGGCAGCAAAGTGGCATATTTATATTGAGATTTATATGCAACTAAACTATAATTATTTCATAATTAGGAAGAATTCTGGTAAAAAGAGGTTATTTTATAGTATTATAATGGGAGGAAATATACAAATTAATACTTAAAATACAACTTTGGAGGGAACATTTATGAAACTAATATCATGGAACGTTAATGGATTGAGAGCCTGTGTTACAAAGGGGTTTTTAGATTTTTTTAAGGAAGTAGATGCAGATGTATTTTGTATTCAAGAAAGTAAGCTGCAGGAAGGCCAAATAGATTTAGACCTTGAAGGTTATTATCAATACTGGAATTATGCTGAAAAGAAAGGTTACTCAGGAACAGCTATATTTACCAAAATTAAGCCTCTAAGTGTAGCTTATGGAATAGGTATTGAAGAACATGATAAAGAAGGAAGGGTTATTACTTTAGAATTTGAAAATTTTTATGTGGTAACAGTTTATACACCAAATTCTAAAGAAGGATTAGCTAGATTGGAATATAGAATGAAGTGGGAAGATGATTTTAGAGATTATCTAAAGTCTTTAGAAAAGAACAAGGCAGTAATTATCTGCGGGGATTTAAATGTAGCTCATAAGGAAATAGACCTTAAGAACCCTAAGACAAACAGAAAAAATGCAGGATTTACCGATGAGGAAAGAGGCAAGTTTACCGAACTTGTTAACTCTGGTTTTATTGATACTTATAGATATTTTAACCCAGATAAAGAAGGGGTTTACTCTTGGTGGTCTTACAGATTTAATGCCAGAAAGAATAATGCTGGCTGGCGTATAGACTATTTCTGTGTTTCAGATTCACTAAAGGATAAATTAGTAAGTGCAGGTATACATACTGAAGTCTTAGGTTCAGATCATTGTCCTGTAGAACTTGTTGTGGAATAGTATATAATTACTAAGTATAGAAGGAGTTATAACTCCAAGCATGGTATAATATTAAAGGAATAATCTTAGCTCTAAAATGGGTATACTTATATAAAGTGTACCGATACATTTTGCACAAAATTCTTTATGGAATATAATAGTAGCAAATGAATTATTTTGCACGAAGAATGCAAATAACATTAGCAATTTATTCATAGGGGGAGAGTTTTATGCAAAAAGAAAGTATCTTACAAAAGAAGCCAAAAACAATAGAAACTGCAAGTCTTGTTCAAATGGCACTTATGATAGCTATAACCTGTGTAGCTACTATGGTTATTAAAGTTCCTACACTTTTTGGTGTGGGCTATGACCACTTAGGTGACAGTATGGTATTTTTAGGAGCAATTCTTTTTGGAAAGAAAAAGGGAGCTATAACAGCAGCGGTAGGTATGAGTTTAGCAGATTTTCTTCTAGGATATGCTTACTATGTACCTTTTACCTTCCTAATAAAGGGAATAATGGCTTATATAGCTGCATCTATTGCCTATAGAGGGAATTATGAGGGTAAAAATATTTTAAATAATATCCTCGGTTTTGTTCTTGGCGGTGCGTGGATGGTTTTTGGATATTTCTTAGCTAAAATCGTAATTGTGCAATATATAGTAGTTAAAGCAGGGACTTTTAGAGAGGCCTTTATCATTGCTCTGGCAGGTATTCAAGGTAATATAGCTCAAGTAACCTTAGGAATGATAATTGCAATTCTATTAGTAAAGGCTTTACATGGAAGATTAAAAGTTTATCAATAAAAATTTAGAACATTAAAAAATCACCCTTAAAAAAGGTGATTTTTTAATGTTTGTATTTTTTACTGTGCAATATTCATAAAACACTTAAAAATTATAAACAATTGCACAAATCCTATAGCAGGAATACCTAATATAAACTTTAAGTGCTTAGTTTTATGTCTAAATAGCTGCATGCCTAAAAATATTCCAGCACTACCAAAGACAGTAGCTACAATAAAAAGCCTAGCTTCTGGTATTCTCCATTGACCTTTTCTGGATTTATTTTTGTCATAGAACATTAAAAACAATCCGTATAGGTTTATAATTATTAAGTAATATAAGAAAATTTTCATTGGTACCCCCCCTAAATTTGTCTATTACAACTGATTTGTTCTTATGTTAATTTTAAAAAATTATTTTATATAGCTATAAGAATTATAACAGATTTGGTTTAAAAAAATCTTTACATCTTTTTAACTTTCCCTAAGGTTATTTTGAAGCAATAGAAAGTTCTTAGAATTTTCAGCTAGAAATATGACTATAAGAATCTGCTATATATAGACAGAGAATTATAAAAAAATGCAATAAATCAATACATTTACTTTTTTATATAATAATATTAAAATTAATACTTGGTATTTTATATTAAGAACTTTAAGGAGGATCAGTAAATTGAGGAAGATTAGTAAATTATTAGGAGTGGTTCTAGCATTATCTCTATCTACGTCAGTACTATCTGCCTGTGGCGGTAAGCAAGAGGCTAAAAACACTGATGAAATTAAGACTATCTCCACAAAAGACCTAAAGGATAAGGTTGGCAAAAGTGATTGGGTTATAGTTGACACAAGAGAAAATGATGCTTTTAATGGATGGAAACTTGATGGTGTAAAAAGAGGTGGACATATTAAAGGGGCAACAGATTTTTCAGCAGCATGGTTGAAAGTTGATAACAAAAATAAAGACAAGACTTTAGAGGAAGCTTTAAAAACAAAGGGAATATCTCCTGAAAAAAATGTGGTTTTATATGATGCCAACGGAAAAGATGGGAAGGAAGTTGCAGATTATTTATCTCAAAAAGGATATAAAAATATATATAGCTATGATGTTAAAGATTGGGCAAAAGATGAAACTCTTCCTATAGAAGCCTATGTTAACTACCAAATGTTAGTTCCAGCTTCTTGGGTAAAGGATTTAATTGATGGTAAAAAACCGGAAAATTATAACGGTAAAGAATATAAGGTTTTTGAAGTTTCTTGGGGGGAAGAGAAAGATTCTCCAGATTATTTAAAGGAAGGTCATATTAAAGGGGCAGTACATATAAATACTGATGAAGTAGAAGAAGGACCTCTTTGGAATCGTCTTTCTGATGACAAGCTTCAAAAATTTGCAGAGAGCAATGGAATAACAGTAGACACTACAACAGTATTGTACGGTGCTGATTCAATGGCAGCCTATAGAGTAGCGGCTATACTAAAGTATATAGGTGTTAAGGATGTTAGAGTATTAAATGGCGGAACTGCTAAATGGAAAACTGCAGGATATGACCTAGAAAAAACATCTAATAAAAAGACTGCTATAGCTTCCTTTGGAGCAAAGGTTCCTGCAAATAAAGACTATATTATTGATTTACCACAAGCTAAAGAAATAATAGCAGATAAACAAGGTAGCAGATTGGTGGACATAAGAAGTTGGGATGAACATATAGGCAAGACCTCAGGATATGACTATATAAAACCTATGGGTCGTCCAGCAGGTTCAGTATGGGGACATGCTGGCTCAGATAACTCAAGTTTAGAACATTATAGAAATATAGATAATACAATGCGTAATAAAGATGAAATTATTGATATGTGGAAGGAATGGGGAATTACCCCACAGCAAAGGTTATCCTTCTTTTGCGGAACTGGATGGAGAGCAGCAGAAGTATTGTTATATGCAGATGTAATGGGATTAAAAAATATATCTCTATATGATGGAGGCTGGAATGAATGGAGTGGGAACACTGGAAACCCAGCAAATCCAATAGAAACAGGCGAACCTAAAAAACAACAATAGATATATTTTAACGGTATTAAAATATGAAAATAAAAAATATTTTAAAATGGATAGGAACTTTTTTTCAGGTAATCTTAGTGATATTTGCCATGACAATACACTTTCTGTCAGATAAAAAGATGGGAATAATGCGTTCTTTAACATATAGGAATGCAGCTTTTGATAAAGTCTCTTTAAAGATTAAAATAATTTATGCTTTAATTTTTATATTGTTAGTAATCTTAATTTTAACTATTAGATACTATAGAGACTTTCAAAAGTTTAAGTGGCACTTATTGTTTATACTATTTAATTTAATAATAGTAATCTGTGCACTTAAGTTAGATAGTGAAACACTAGTATCCTATTATGTGCTGCTAATATCAGCTTTTGCTGTATTATTTATACAGTTAATAAAATTTATTTTTACTTAAATAGAAAGAGTAGACAACTAAAGGTCTACTCTTTCTATATTTTTTAAATTTATGGTATAATTAAATAAAAATGATACTATAAAAAGGAGACTTGAAAATGAAAAGAATTATAAGTAGATTATTAGTAGCAGTTTTTGCTATATCCACTGTAATAGCTATACCAGCACAAAGAGTTCATGCTGATGCCTTTAAAGTAGTTACTTTAGGAGCAGATTTAAGCAGTAAGCAAAAGGAAGATATGCTTAAGTATTTTGGAGTGAATAGACAGGAAGCTAGTGTGTTAGAAGTAACTAATGCAGAGGAAGCTAAATATCTAGCAGAAGTGGCATCTGCAAAGGAGATTGGAACAAAATCCATATCCTGTTCTTACGTAGAACCTACAGATAAGGGAGGACTAGTTATATCTACAAACAATATATACTGGGTTAGTGAAAGTATGATAAAAAATGCTTTAATTACTGCAGGTATAAAAAATGCTACAGTAAAAGTATCTGCGCCTTTTAATGTATCAGGTACAGCAGCTCTCACAGGAATATTAAAGGGTTTTGAGAACAGCAGTGCTGGTGAAAAAATTGATGAAAATAAAAAAGAGGCTGCCAATCAAGAATTAGTAGTCACTGGTAAATTAGGAGAAAAAATAGGACAAGATGAAGCAGCAGGATTAATAAATGAAGTTAAAAAAGAAGTTGTAAAGGAAAAGCCTAAGACTGACGAGGAAGTAAAGGATATTGTAGTTAATATAGTTAACAACTACAACTACAACTTAAGCCAGGAAGATATAGATAAAATAATAGCAGTAATGAAAAAGATAAGCAGCTTAAATCTAGATTTTAATGCACTAAAAAACCAACTAAACGATGTTTCAAAGGGGTTACAAGCAGTACTACAAAGTGATGAAGCCCAAGGGTTTTTTGAAAAAATATTTAGGGCTATAAAGGCTTTTTTCTCAGAACTTTCTAGTTAATAAAGAGGATAATTTGTTGCTTAAAAGGTATTGACATTGGTATTAAATGGAGTTAAAATAGTAAAAACAGAAAATTTTAAAAATAAATACTAATTTAAAAGCTAGTATATTCCGTTGATATTTTCATATATATTAATAAGTATATAAAACTGTGATAGGGATAAGTAGATATGCTAAGTATCTTTTAGAGAGTAGGTATTGGTGGAAGCCTACAGATACACATATTGAAACTCACCCTTGAGTTGTAAGCTGAACTTATTGGTAACTTAAACTAGATGAAATTTAAATTTTATCTGACTTTTAGTTATCAAATATAGTAAGCTGAGCCGGTGATGAGCCGTTATCAAATTGAGTAAAAAATTTGGGTGGTACCGCGAACAGACTTCTCGCCCCAAGGCGAGAGGTCTGTTTTTTATTTCTAAAAATAAATAATGAGTAAAAACTATGATAGGAATAAGTAGATATGTTAAGTATTTTTCAGAGAGTGAGCAGTGGTGAAAGCTCATAAATACACATATTGAAACTCACCCTTGAGTTGTAGACTGAAATAAGTATAGTCTAAAAAGGAGAAGGTTTAAAAAAATCTCATTTTAGTTTATAGATAAAGTAAGTTGAGCCGGCAATAAGCCGTTATTAAATTAAGTGAAAAATTTGGGTGGTACCGCGATAGACTTCTCGCCCCAAGAGAGGTCTATTTTTTATACCCTAAAATGATAATAATTTTCTTCTGGCCAGAGAAAGTTTATTAATATATGTAAATTTGTTGAGGATATGTAATTATGAGGAGGGGGCAAAATGTTAAAATGTCAGGAGTTTAATAAAGTTAATGGTTCCGCAGGAAATAGTGAAACATCAATAGATGCTGCTGAAAAGGCAGGGAATAATACAGGAATGAATTTAGTTTATGAAGCAGGAAAATCATATTATAACTATTTAAGTAATATGAAATCAGAAGAGTCTTCTGGTAACAGTGATTATTGTACAGTATTTATGATGTTCTAAGTTTAGAAAAGACAATTTTAAGTTGCTTTAGATAATGTAGGTGGTAAATGTACCTAAGACATTTACCACTTACTTAATCAATATTGTAATTAGTTAAGTGTACACAATTAAGAGTTACTTCAATTTTGGATCTTCTCACTACAGTAAATAACTAGGTTTTTACAGGAACAGAAATGCATTGATTATAAGGAGGAAATAAGATGACTAAGAAAATATATATTTTTGACACCACTTTAAGAGATGGAGAACAAACTCCTGGTGTGAGTTTAAATATAGAAGAAAAGCTCCAGATTGCAGTACAGCTTCAACAATTAGGGGTAGATGTAATTGAGGCAGGCTTTCCCTTTGCATCCAAGGGGGATTTTGAGGCAGTTAAAGCAATTGCGGAGAATATAAGGGGACCAGTTATTGTAGGATTGGCTAGGACAACAAAACAGGATATTAATACAGCATGGCAAGCTTTAAAGTATGCTGAAAATCCTAGAATTCACACTTTTATTGCTACTTCTGATATTCACATGGAGCATAAACTAAAGATGGAGCCAGAGGAAGTCTTAAAAAGAGTTTATGAAATGGTATCCTATGCCAAGTCTCTGTGTCCAAGTGTTGAATTTTCTCCAGAGGATGGTACTAGAACAAGACGGGCATTTTTGTATAAAGTTATAGAAACTGCAATAGATGCAGGAGCTGATGTAATTAATATGCCAGATACAGTAGGTTATTCAACTCCAAGTGAATTTGGAGCCCTTATAAAAGATATTAAAGATAATGTCCCTAATATTTACAAGGCTATAATAAGTGTTCACTGCCATAACGATCTAGGACTTGCAGTGGCAAATTCTTTGGCAGCAGTTGAAAATGGAGCAGAACAAGTAGAATGTGCTATAAATGGATTAGGGGAGAGAGCTGGAAATGCTGCACTAGAGGAAATAGTAATGGCTATAAAAACTCGTAACCTTCACTTTAATTGTCATACCAACATTATAACAGAACAGATAACTAAAACAAGTAATCTAGTAAGCTACATTACAGGGATGCAAATTCAGAATAATAAAGCGGTAGTAGGGGTAAATGCCTTTGCTCATGAATCTGGTATTCACCAGCATGGAGTTTTAGAGTGTAGAGAAACCTATGAAATAATGACACCGGAATCTGTGGGATTAAAGAAAAATTCTATAGTTCTTGGTAAGCACTCAGGTAGACATGCCTTCGAGGAAAGACTAAAGGAATTAGGTTACACTAATGTAAGCCATGATAAGATAAATGAGGCTTTTGTGAAATTTAAGGATTTAGCAGATAAGAAAAAAGTAGTATCTGATGAAGATATTGAAGCATTAATAAATCATGAGGTATTTCGAACTTCGGAGATATACACCATTGAATATTATCAAATTTCAAGTGGAAATAGCACTGTCGCTACCTCTACTGTTAAGGTTAACTTTAATGGAGAAACTTTTAGTGAGGCTGCTTGTGGTGATGGTCCCGTTGATGCAACCTTTAAAGCTATTGAAAAGGCTGTAGGCATTAGCGTGAATTTAAAGGATTATTTTATAAAAGCAGTAGGTACAGGAAAGGATGCCTTAGGAGAAGTTACACTAAAGATTGAGAAGGAAAGCAAGATATTTTCAGGCAAAGGAATAAGTACGGATATTGTAGAGGCAAGTGCAAAGTCATTTATTAATGCAATTAATAAGATGCTCTATCTTAATTCTAATGACATTGGTGCATAAAAATTATAAATTGTTCATTTATCAGTAAGATATTGGATAAGTGCATCTAAAGATAAGTTATGTAATACGTTATAATAGGTTTATATATACTTGGAAAAGTTTTACTTACGAAGTTAAATCAAATCAGGAACTCAGTGCTATTTAAGTTTATTAAAAAACTTTAATTTGATAATGAAAAAGAAATTTTGTCACTGTTATATAGTAAAGAGATATACTGTTGACAGTTGAGTATTAGAGTAAAATAGATAGGGGGCAATAAAATGGGAATGACAATGACACAAAAGATTTTAGCTGCACATGCAGCAGTAGATAGTGTAAAAGCAGGAGAATTAATTATGGCTAAGATAGACTTGGTACTTGGCAATGATATTACAACTCCTGTAGCAATTAGGGAATTTAATAAAATAGGGGCAGATAAGGTTTTTGATAAGAATAAAATAGCTATTGTACCAGATCACTTTACACCAAACAAAGATATTAAATCAGCAGAACAATGCAAATGTGTAAGGGAATTCGCATATGACAAGGATATAGAAAACTATTTTGAAATTGGTCAAATGGGAATTGAACATGCTCTAATTCCCGAAAAGGGACTAGTGGTTTCTGGAGATGTGATAATTGGAGCGGACTCACATACTTGTACCTATGGAGCTTTAGGTGCATTTTCCACCGGAGTTGGAAGCACAGATATGGGTGCTGCTATGGCTGTAGGAGAAACCTGGTTTAAAGTGCCAGAGGCTATAAAGTTCATACTTAAAGGCAAATTGAATTCTTGGGTAAGTGGAAAAGATTTAATTCTTCATATTATAGGGATGATAGGAGTAGATGGAGCTCTTTATCAATCTATGGAGTTTACAGGGGAAGGAATTAAGAACCTATCTATGGACGATCGTTTTACTGTGGCAAATATGGCTATTGAAGCTGGAGCAAAAAATGGAATTTTTGAAGTAGATGAAAAGACCATAGAGTATATGAAGGAACATTCTAAAAAGAATTATACAATTTTTAAGGCTGATGAAGATGCAAAATACTCAAAAGTTATAGAAATAGATTTAGGAACTGTCAAGCCAACAGTAGCTTTTCCACATCTTCCCGAAAACACAAGAACTATTGATGAAGTAGGAGATGTAGCTATTGATCAAGTAGTTATAGGATCTTGTACTAACGGAAGGATATCAGATATGAGAGTAGCGGCTGAAATTCTAAAGGAAAGAAAGATAAATCCAAAAGTTAGAACCATAATTTTTCCAGCAACTCAAAAAATTTACCTTCAAGCAATAAGAGAAGGTCTTATTGAAATTTTTATAGAAGCAGGAGCGGTAGTAAGTACACCAACTTGCGGGCCTTGCCTTGGAGGACATATGGGAATTTTAGCTAAGGGTGAAAGAGCAGTAGCTACTACAAATAGAAATTTTATAGGGAGAATGGGACATACAGAAAGTGAAGTATATTTAGCAAGTCCAGCAGTAGCAGCGGCTTCAGCGATTACAGGAAAAATTTCATCACCAGAAGAGATTTTTTAATATAATCTGGAAAATTTAGTTATTAGGAGGCTTTATAATATGATGAATGGAAATGTAATTAAATATGGGGATAACATAGATACAGACGTTATTATACCAGCTAGATACTTAAGTACCAGTGAACCTAGGGAGCTTATGCTTCATTGTATGGAGGATTTAGATAAAAACTTTTCAAGCAAGGTAAAAAGTGGAGATATTATGGTGGCAGGAAAAAACTTTGGATGTGGCTCTTCTAGAGAACATGCACCTATAGTAATTAAGGCTGCTGGCATTAGTTGTGTAATTGCGGAGACCTTTGCAAGAATTTTTTATAGGAATGCAATAAATATTGGACTTCCAATAATGGAATGCCCAGAAGCTGCAGAGGATATTGAGGAGGGTAATGATATTTCTATAAATTTTAGCACAGGGGTTATCACTAATAGAACTAAAGACAAAACTTATTCGGCAGCTCCTTTTCCAGAGTTTATGCAAAAAGTTATGGAATCAGATGGATTTATAAATTACTTAAAGAAAGAGGTTGGTAAGTAATGAGAGTAGCAGTTATACCAGGAGATGGAATCGGTAAAGAAGTAATTGCTCAAGCCGTTAAGGTGTTAAAAGCTGTATCTAATAAATATAATTTTAGTATTAATTTCAAAGAGGCGTTACTTGGAGGAGCAGCTATAGATGTAACAGGAGTACCTCTTCCCAATGAAACTATAGAAATTTGTAAGAATAGTGATGGAATACTTTTGGGAGCTGTTGGTGGCCCTAAGTGGGATAAGCTACCTGGAAATATAAGACCAGAGGCAGGCCTTCTTGGTATAAGAAAAGAATTAGGTGTATTTGCTAATTTAAGACCGGCAATTCTTTTTTCGGAGCTTAAAGTTGCTTCAAACCTAAAAGAAGAAGTTCTAGGTGATGGATTAAATATCATGATAGTTAGAGAACTTATTGGTGGAGCATATTTTGGAGAGAAGAAAAGAATAGGGGATAAAGCTTGGGATACTATTGCCTATTCAGTACCAGAAATAGAGAGAGTTACAGTAAAAGCCTTTGAAATAGCAAGAAAGAGAGCAGGAAAGCTTACTCTTGTAGATAAGGCAAATGTACTTGAAAGCTCCAGGCTTTGGAGAGAAGTGGTTAATAGGATAGCGGAGGATTTCAAAGATGTTCAGTTAAGCTATATGTATGTAGATAATGCAGCAATGCAGCTTATTAGAGATCCTAAACAGTTTGATGTAATTCTTACAGAAAATATGTTTGGGGATATATTAAGCGATGAGGCTTCAATGCTAACTGGATCTCTAGGAATGTTGCCATCTGCAAGTCTTGGTGAAGGAAATGTGGGGCTATATGAGCCAATACATGGATCTGCTCCAGATATAGCAGGACAGGATAAGGCTAATCCTATTGCAGCTATTATGAGTGCGGCTATGATGCTTCGTTACAGCTTTAATAATGAAGAAGCAGCTAATGACATTGAGAAAGCTGTTGCTAGAGTTATTGAGAGAGGCTACCGATCCTTGGATATTATGGAAGCTAAAATGAAAGTTGTAGGCACTGAAGAAATGGGAAACCTTATTGCTAATGAAGTTTCAAAATTTCAAATTTTTAAAAAAATATAAAAATTTTTATTGACATAGAAAATCTAGGTGATATAATTTTTAATAATATAGTTTTAAGATGGAAATTAATTAAAGTGATTTATAAATTAAGAACTGTTTGGAGGATTAAATTATGAAAAATATCATTGGAAAGGGAATAAGCGGAAAACTTTATTTTTACTTTAGCTGGGGCTATTTTTACTTTAGCGCTGGTTACTTTTTCTGCAAAAAAATATTTATTTCCGTTCTCAATGAGTTTAATAAATCTAAGTTTATATCCTGTAGGAGACTTCTACAGGTATAATAGCATAAATTTGATTTATAAGATAAGGCTCATTAGAGCCTTATTTTTTTTATCAAAATTTATAGAAAGTATACTCACTTATATCAATATGTATATTAATTAGCTCTTAAGCCGGCAAAGAGTTATTAATTATATATTAAATAAAATTTCATTATGAATTTAGAATGTTGATGATGCTTAGTAAGGTTATAGAATTTAAGTATAAGATAGTGATATTAAAATCTTTAAGAAATTTAGGAGGGGAATACATGATAGTAATAATGAGAAATGATGCAACTAGAGAAGAAATAATTAAACTAATAGAAAAAATTGAAAAAGAGGATTGTAAGGTAAGTGTAGTGCAGGGAGAAAAACAATGCGTATTAGGGCTTATTGGAGACACTACAAGAATTGACCCAAGTAAAATTGAAGCAAAGGAGTTTGTGGAAAGAGTTACTAAGGTGCAGCAGCCTTATAAATTAGCTAATAGACTATTTCACCCTGAGGATACAGTTATAAAGGTTGGAGATGAAACCATAGGAGGAAATAAACTAGCTGTTATAGCAGGTCCTTGCTCTGTAGAAAGTGAATCTCAGATTATTGAAATTGCAAAAAAGGTAAAGGAAAGTGGGGCAGGATTCTTAAGGGGAGGAGCTTTCAAGCCAAGAACTTCACCATACAGCTTTCAGGGGCTTAAAAAACATGGTTTAGAACTATTAAAAATTGCTAGAGAGGAAACTGGGCTTCCAATTGTAACAGAAATTATGTCCCCAGATATGATAGATGACTTTGAAAGAGATGTTGATATTATACAGGTAGGGGCTAGAAACATGCAGAATTTTGAACTTTTAAAGCAGCTAGGAAGAACAAATAAACCTATACTTTTAAAAAGAGGTTTATCTGCCACCATTGAAGAATTGATTATGTCTGCAGAATATATAATGTCAGAAGGCAATGAAAAAATAATTCTATGTGAAAGAGGTATAAGAACTTTTGAAACTTACACAAGAAACACCTTAGATTTAAGTGCCATACCTGCCATAAAAAGATTAAGTCATTTACCAGTAATAGTTGATCCAAGTCATGCAGCAGGAATGTGGTGGATGGTAGAGCCATTATCCAAAGCAGCGGTGGCTGTTGGAGCAGACGGTTTGATTGTTGAGGTACACAATGATCCTGAAAATGCTAAATGTGACGGGCAGCAATCCATAAAACCGGAAAGATTTAAATCACTTATGGAAGACTTAGCTGTAATGGCTAATATAGAAAAAAAGGTAATTTAGAATACCTAAATTATAAATCTGGGGGAGATATTATTGGATGAATGTGACTTTAGATTTAATATAGTAATTGTAGGTCTTGGTCTTATAGGAGGCTCTTATGCAATGGCACTTAGACAATTAAGACCAGTTCAAATAAATGCAATAGACATGGACAAAAAGGTTTTGCATACAGCCTTTGAAATGGGGATAATAGATAAGGGCTGTGATAATAGTGGGGATATACTAAAGGAAGCTGATTTGATAATCATAGCTCTTTACCCAGAGGAAACCATAAGGTTTGTAAGAAATAATATAATGAATTTTAAAAAGGGTGCTGTGATAACTGATAGTTGTGGAGTAAAAATTGAGGTAGTGGAAAAGATAAATTCTTTCCTACCTCAAGAAATAGATTTTGTTGCAGGACATCCCATGGCAGGAAAAGAATCAAAGGGTTTTCAGCAGGCTTCCAAGGATATTTTTAAGGATGCTAATTATATAATTACTCCCACTAAAAGAAACAAAAAAGAAAATATAGCGCTTATAGAAAAAATGGCAAAGGCAATAGGATGTAAAAATGTAGTATACTTAACTCCAGAAGAACATGATAAAATAATATCATTTACAAGTCACCTTCCACACGTTATAGCAGTATCCCTTATGAATTCAAACATTACAGAAAATGATATCGGGCTGTTTACTGGAGGAAGCTTTAAAGACGTTACAAGAGTTGCAGCAATAAATTCAACGTTGTGGTCAGAACTTTTTACACTGAACTCGAAAAATTTAATTGATGAAATTGAGAGTTTCGAAAAGGGTATTAAAGAAATAAAAAAAGCTATAGAATTAGAGGATAGGGAAACATTAACTGATATTTTAAAAAGTGCCTCTATAAAAAGGAGAAAGATTTTATGAAAAGCAACATACTAAAAATAGAGCTTAAAGAGAATAGCTATAGTATATATATTGAAAGAAATATTTTCAATAAGGTAGGAGATTACCTTGATGAACATTATAAAAATAGAAAAATAGCTATAATTACAGATAATAATTTAGAAAAATTATACGGAAAAAACTTCAAGGAGATTTTAGAGAAAAGAGGATTTAATACAAAAATTATTTCTGTAAAACCTGGCGAGGAGAGTAAATCTATAGATACCCTTAAAGAGATATATGAAAAACTATCAAATTTTAGGCTTGGAAGAGAGGATTTAATAATAGCTTTAGGTGGTGGTGTTGTAGGAGATTTAGGAGGCTTTGCAGCCTCCACCTATTTAAGGGGAGTTCCTTATATTCAAATTCCAACTTCTCTTCTAGCTCAAGTTGACAGCAGCATAGGCGGGAAGGTAGCGGTAGATTTACCTTGGGGAAAAAATTTAATCGGAAGCTTTTATCACCCAAGGGCTGTTTTTATAGATCCAGAGTTATTAAAAACCTTACACAAAAGGTTCTTTCATGATGGATTAGCAGAGGTTATAAAATATGGATGTATAAGAGATGAGAGCATTATTTTTCAGCTCCTAAACTTTAAAGATGATAAAGAACTCCTAGATAACATAGATACCTTAATACTTAAGTGTTGTAGTATAAAAAAATCAGTGGTAGAACTAGATGAAAAGGACTTTGGAGATAGAATGCTTCTCAATTTCGGACATACTTTAGGTCATGCTGTAGAAAAATACTTTAGTTATAAGGAATATACCCATGGAGAAGCGGTGGCTATTGGAATGGCTGAAATAACTAGAAAAAGTGAAAAACTTCAAATTACAGAAAAAGGGAGTTCAAAATTGGTAGAAGAAGTATTGGAAAAGTATGAACTGCCTTATAAGGCCCCACTAATGGATAGAGAAGAAATCTTTAAAGCTATAGCTTTAGACAAAAAGAATAGTGGAGAGAATATTAACTTAATTTTACTTAGGAAAATGGGAGAAGGCATGATTAGAAAAGTAAAAGTTGATGAATTAGAAAAGTATATTTAAAATTAGATTAGTTGCTAGTAAAGAAGAGTAGGAGAGGTTTTATGAAACATATAAGAATTAATCCCAGTAAATTAAAGGGAAGCATAGCAGTTCCATCATCAAAAAGCCTTTGTCACAGAGCAGTAATTTGTGCCAGTTTGTCTGAAGGAGTTAGTAATATTGAAAATCTATTTTTTTCTCAAGATGTGAAGGCAACCTGTCAAGCTATGAGCAATTTAGGAGTAGAAGTGGTATACAAAGGAGAGTCAAAAATAAAAATAAGAGGTACATCTAAATTGGAGGCAAAAGGCAATAGTATTGATTGTTTTGAATCTGGCTCTACCTTAAGATTTTTAATACCTATAGCTGCCACCTTAGGAGAAGAGGTTACTTTTAATGGAAAGGGTAAGCTTGTTGCGAGACCTTTAGGAGATTATTATAGAATATTTGAGGAACAGCAAATTCAATATGAAAATATAAATGGAAAGCTACCATTAACTATTAATGGAAGACTAAAATCTGGTGAATATAGAATCAAGGGAGATGTAAGTTCACAATTTATAAGTGGTCTATTGTTTGCACTTCCACTTTTAGAAGGAGATTCAAGGATAACAGTTACAACGGAACTGCAGTCTAAAGCCTATGTAGATTTAACTATAGATGTCCTTAAAGCTTTCTCAATAGAAGTGAAAAATGTTGATTATAGAGAATTCACTATTAAGGGAAATCAAAAATATATAGCATCAGATTATAAGGTTGAAGGAGATTTCTCCCAGGCTGCCTTCTGGCTTGTGGCTAATGTTTTAGGATCAGAAGTGGTATGTAATGGAATGAGTATGAATTCTCTTCAAGGAGATAAAGTTATAATAGAAACAATAAAATCCATGGGTGGAGAGATTGTTGTAGAAGGAGAGAAAGTTAAAGCTTTACCCTCTCAAACAAAGGGAACGGTGATAGATGCTTCTGAATGTCCAGACTTAGTGCCTGTGCTTACCGTATTAGGAGCCTTAAGTGAAGGGACTACAGAAATAGTAAATGCAGAAAGGCTTAGATTTAAGGAATCTGATAGGTTAGCAGCTATAACCTCTGAACTTAATAAAATTGGAGCGGACATAGAGGAAAAGGAAGATAGATTAATAATAAGGGGAAAGGAAACCCTCATAGGAGGCAAGGTTAACAGCTGGAACGACCATCGCATAGCTATGGCACTGGCAGTGGCATCTACAAGATGTAAGGAGCCTCTTATAATAGAAGATGCTGATTCTGTAAAAAAATCCTATCCGAATTTTTGGGAGCATTTTAAAGAATTGGGAGGTAGTGTAGATGAGTGGAATTTGGGGTAATAATATTAAGCTTTCTATTTTTGGAGAGTCTCATGGAAAAGCAATAGGAATAAATATAGATGGACTTGAACCAGGTATAGAATTAGACTTAGACTATATTAATAAAGAAATGGGAAGAAGAGCTCCGGGAAAAAGTAAGCTTGCAACTTCAAGAAAAGAAGAAGACAGCTTCCAGATACTAAGCGGATATTTTAATGGAAGGACTACTGGAACACCTCTCTGTGCAATAATTTATAACACAAATCAACATTCAAAGGATTATGAAAAAACTAAAAACCTAATGAGACCTTCTCACGGGGATTTCACTGGATATATTAAATATAAAGGATTTAACGATTATAGAGGAGGAGGACATTTTTCTGGAAGAATAACAGCACCACTAGTATTTGCAGGAGCGGTGTGTAAGCAGATTTTAGAAAAAAAAGGTATAGTTATTGGAAGTCATATAAAGAGTATTGGTAAATTAGAAGACAAAAGTTTTAATATGGTTGATATAGATGAGAAAGTATTAATAACATTAAGAGAAAACTTGTTTCCAACAATAGATGAAAAAATCGCCTTAAAAATGAAAGATATTATTATAAAAGCTAGGGAAGAAAAAGATTCGGTAGGTGGAGTTATAGAAACGGCAGTTATTAATCTGCCAGTAGGAATTGGAGAGCCTTTCTTCGATTCTGTAGAAAGTACTCTAGCACAGCTTTTATTCTCTATTCCAGCAGTAAAGGGAGTAGAGTTTGGTTCAGGATTCCATATAACAGAGTTGAAGGGGTCAGAGGCTAATGATGAATATTATATGGATGGAGATAAGGTAAGAACCTATAGTAATAATAATGGAGGAGTTTTAGGAGGAATTACTAATGGAATGCCTTTAGTCTTTAGAGTTGCCATAAAACCAACGCCTTCAATTAGTAAGGTTCAGAGAACCATAGATATAGACAGTGGCAAAAATAGAGAGATGGAGATAATAGGAAGACATGATCCCTGTATTGTGCCTAGGGCGCTGCCAGTAGTAGAAGCTGCTGCAGCTATAGCTATACTGGATTTATGTTAACTTGTTTAGTAGCATTTGCTGTCTCTAAAATCTCAGTTTAAATAGGTTTAATTTAACGAATTAATTGTAGAAGTTACTGTCTATTTGAATAAGAGGAAGTGATAATATTGAGAGAACTGGAGGATTTGAGAGGACAAATTAATGAAATAGATGAAGCCTTAGTGAATTTATTTAAGAAGAGAATGACAACAGTTTCTAAGGTGGCAGAGTATAAAGCTAAAAATTCCATGGAGATATTTGATGGGACAAGAGAGGACCAAATTATAAATAAACATTTACAGAGCATAGAAAATGAGTCTTTAAAACTTAGTTTAAAAGAATTTCTTCAGGCTATGATGACAATAAGCAGAAGGTCCCAGGAAAAAATAATATCTGAAGTTTTACAGGGGAATAAAGTGGAACATAATAATACATGCTGCAAAGTTGGTTTTCAGGGAGTAAAAGCCTCTTTTAGTCATCAAGCATTGCTGGAATACTTCGGTACGGAAACAGAAACCAGGTGTTTTTCAACCTTTAGGGAGGTCTTTGATGCAGTAGACAGAGGGGATATAAAGTATGCTGTTTTACCTATTGAGAATTCATCTACAGGAAGTATTGCTGAAATTTATGATTTACTCCGTAAGTATGGTTTCTATATAATAGGTGAAAAGTGTATTAAAGTTAATCATAATCTAATGGCAGTTAAGGGCACTGACCTTTCTGATATAAAGGAAGTATATTCTCATGAACAGGGTTTTTTGCAATGTAAGGACTTTTTTGATAATCATAGAGAGTGGACACTTATTCCCTATTTTAATACTGCAAAAAGTGCTCTATATATTAGTAGGGAAAATCTTAAAAGTAAAGCTTGTGTAGCTAGTAAAAAGGCAGCAGAGGTATATGGGCTGGATATTTTAAAGGAAAATATCAATTATAATAGTAATAACTATACTAGATTTATAATAATAGGCCGGCACATGGAACCTAAAGAAGAATGTGATAAGTTAACTATAGTTGCATCGCTGCCTCATAAGGTTGGGGCTTTATACGGAATCTTAAAATACTTTGCAGAAAATAACTCCAATATGATGAAAATAGAGTCAAGGCCTATTGCAGATAAGTCTTGGGAATATTTCTTTTATATAGATTTTCAAGGTAACATATTAGAAGATAGGACTAAAAGAATAGTAGAAGAAATAAAGGAAAAAAGCCTATACTTTAAACTGCTAGGAAATTATAAAGGTGAGGTGAATTGTATATAAATGAGTAATTTTTATGGGTTAATAGGAGAAAAATTAGGACATAGCTTCTCTCCTCAAATAAATAAGTTAATTTTAGAAAAGATGAAATTAAAGGGAGAATATAATTTATTTGAAATAAAAAAGGAGAATCTACAGAAGGCATTAGAAGGATTAAAAGCTCTCGAAGCTAAGGGGGTAAATGTAACTATACCTTACAAGATAGAGATTATAAAATACCTAGATAAGCTTTCTAAAGAGGCAGAGAAGATAGGTGCAGTTAACACTATATCCTTTTCCAATGGAATACTTACAGGATACAATACTGATTATCATGGCTTTGGTGCTTCATTAAAAAATGGTCAAATAGATATTTGTAACAAAGATGCAGTAATACTGGGTACCGGAGGTGCCTCTAAGGCAGTAGTTCAATATCTTATAGACAATGGAATAAAAGATATTATTTATATAAGCAGAGATCCCAAAAATGGACTAAAAAAAATAAAAGATTTTAAAATAATGTCTTATAAAGACATGGATAATTTAGGAGCTAAAGATATTATTATAAATTGTACTCCCTGTGGAATGTATCCTGAGGTGGAGTGCTGTCCAGTGAATCAGGAGAGTTTATCAAGATTTTCTGTAGCTGTGGATTTAATATATAATCCAGATCAAACGATTTTCCTTAAGAAATCGGAAGAACTAGGTCTTAAAACTGTAAATGGACTTTATATGTTAGTGGCACAAGCTGTAGCTGCACAGGAAATTTGGCAGGGAGTAGCAATTGCTGAGGAAACTACTGAAGAAATATATAAAGAGATAAGGAGCAAATTTTAATACTTCAATAGCAAAATAATAAGATAGTGAGATGTTATAAAAATGTATAAAAACATAGTTTTAATAGGTATGCCAGGCTGTGGAAAGACAACTATAGGTAAAATATTGTCTAGTAGGTTAGAATATAATTTTGTGGATTTGGATGAATATATAGAACAAATAAGCGGTAAGACTATAGATCAACTATTTAATAAAGGTGAAGGTTATTTTAGAGCTTTGGAAAGAGAAGCTGTGGGCAAATTAAGTAACGGAGAAAATCTGGTTATAGCCACTGGCGGTGGTGTAGTAAAAAACTATTTAAATATTAGAGATCTTAAAGAAAAGGGCGTTATAGTTTTTATAGATAGACCAGTAGAGAATATTGCACAGGATGTAGAAGTAGCAGGAAGACCTCTTTTGAAGGAGGGAGTACATAAGCTGTATGAACTCTTTAATGAGAGATATGAGCTTTATAAGGAGTATTGCGATTATCATATAGTTAACGATAAGGGTATAGAGAAGGCTATAAAAATAATAATAGAAAGGTTGACTTTAGAAGGATTACTGGCTACAGATTAAAAATACGAACCAAAGCATTACAGTTAACAGTAGATGCTTGGTTCGTATTTTTTAGGATTCTCAAACTATTACAGGGTATAAATTATATCTCCTAGGACTTCTGCTTCCTTCATATCATGGGTTACCAAGATAACAGTTCTTTTATCAGTGTTATGAATATGTAAAAATTCTTCAATTATCTCTTTCTTTAATTTATCGTCTAAGCCTTTAAAAGGTTCATCCATTAAAAGCAATCTACTTTTATAAGCAAAAGCCCTTGCGATAGACACCCTTCTCTTCATTCCGCCACTTAACTGTCTTGGAAACTTATCCCTATGCTCTAGTAGTTTAACTAAATCTAAATATTTATTTATAAGGAAGTCCATTTCTTCTTTATTCATTGTAGATTTTAATACGAAAGCAATATTTTGGTAAACTGTAAGGTGCGGAAGAAGTCTATCCTCCTGAAATATATAGGATATGCTGTTATCTTTTAAAAGCACCTGTCCACTGTCTTCCTTTTCAACACCACTTATTATCTTTAGCAAAGTAGTTTTTCCACAGCCGGAGGGGCCTGTAATAACAGTAATTTTATTTTCTTCTATATTCATATTTAAATTACTTAGAACTTTATGTCCGTCATAGGACTTACATAAATTTATTAACTGTACTTCGCAATTATTTTTCATAGTTCTAATAGTTTATAGCATGTATTAATTTTCTTTAAAGCTTGAAGGATACTGTCAGCTCAAACAATTGTCTAGACAATATAGAATAACTATACAATGCTATATATCCTTTCTAATAATAGATAATAAATTTTTAATCTAAATATCTATAGGTAAAACAGCATTATTTCCAAAGTTAGAGTTAAGTCAACACTTTTTGTTGCCATTTTATCCCTTTACAATAACTATACTATATAGTTTATGTTGTTTCAATGCTGTTATATAATAAGTATGTAAGAAGCAAATAATCTATTAGAAGTACATTAAAGTTGTTAAAATACTTATCTCTGACAATTGCTACTATTATATTACTTTAAATATGGAGGAGTACAATATGAAGATTTTAATTATGGGAAATAAAGACCGTTATAAAAAATATATGCCGGACATAGATATTATAAAAGATATTACTATGGTTTTCTGTCCTCGTGATGCAAGTGATGAGGAACTGTTACAAGTTGCTTCTGATGCAGAGGCCATTGCTATTGACCCTACGGCAAAGCTTTCAGGGAATGTTATTCGTAAGATGGCTAATCTAAGAATAATCCAGTCAGAAGGTGTTGGATACAACGGCATTGATTGTGAAGCTGCAAGGGAAAGGGGCATATATGTCTGCAACAGCAAAGGTGCAAATGCAGCTGCAGTGGCAGAGCAGACAGTGCTTTTAATGCTGGCATTACTTCGTAAAATTACCGTCGGTGATCGTACGGTTAGGGAAGGCAATCAAATACATATGAAGGAACAAATGATGATAGAAGGCATCACAGAACTGTCTGATTGTAAAGTCGGTCTTATTGGATTCGGTGACATTGCAATGGCAACAGCAAAAAGGCTGGAACCCTTTGAATGCCAGCTATACTATTATAGCAGAACCAGAAAAGCATTAGATGTGGAAGAGGAATACAAGGTTTCTTACATGGATTTAGAGGAACTAGCAGGTACCTGTGATATTATCAGTATTCACTGTCCAGTGACCCCTGAAACAACCGGAATGATTAATAAAGAATTTCTAAGTAAAATGAAGGCAAGTGCATATATCGTTAATACAGCCCGTGGTGAAATCGTTGACAATGAAGCACTTTATCATGCCATTGTATCGGAACAAATACAAGGTGCCGGCTTAGATACTGTGGCTCCAATACCTGTTACATTAGATAACATACTTTTAAATTTACCGGAGAAATATGCTGACCGAATTATTTTTTCACCACATATCGGTGGAGTTACTACTAGCTTTTTCTACCGTGCCCATAAGAAAAACTGGTTGAATATTGACGCTGCATTAAAAGGGCAGCGTCCTAGTAATATTGTAAATGGATTATAAGCTTATTATTTCCTAACATAGTACTTAAAAAGAGCTTCAAAAATAAAACTCAAAAGTACTACAACTATAGTCCAGGCAAAGAGTTCTGCTGTTTCTAAAGTGGACTTGGCATTTAGAAGGTTTAAGCCTATGGAGTATTTAGGTGTACTTAAAATTTCAGAGGCTACAGAAACCTTCCAGCCAAGACCTAAGCACATAAGCACTCCAGAGATAACATAGTGTTTAATAGAAGGTAAATAAACATCCTTTAAAATATACTTTCTTTTAACCTTGTAGACTTTAGCCATTTGTATTAAATTAATGTCTACTGCTTTTATACCCTGAAGTACATTAGTATATATTATTGGGAAACATATTAAAATAGTTGTGAAAATTACTACATTAGAAGACCTAAACCAAACCAAAGCCAGTATTATTATAGACATTACTGGAGTAGCTTTAACAACTATTATAAAGGGCTGAAGAAGTTCTTCTATAAATTTTACTAGTCCAGCAACCACCCCAATTAATAAGCCCATTGTTATAGAGAAAAGAAGTCCCACTAATACTCTAAATATACTGCTGAAAACACTTCTCCAAAAATATAATTTCCCTGTAAGAATAGATAGTACCTTTAAAACCTCCAAAGGAGAAGGCAGTAAAAGAGGATTGTTAACAAAAAGGGAGCAAAGCTCCCAAATAAAAAACCAAAATACTAGTATACCTATTTTTCTGCCTATCTTTTTACTTTCCACTGTAATAGAACTTTTCATCTGGGATTTTTCCTCCGATGGATTTAGGATCATTTTCCTTTAGAACCTCATAAAATTTATTTAAAGCTTCTTTTGACTCCTCTGCAGACATAAATACTATATTGCATTTTGGAATAGCCATTTCTGCTATCTTAGCATTAGCTATTATTCCATTTTTCTCTATAAGTTTTCCTGCCTCTGCTTTATTATTGTTTACAAAATCTACGGAAGCTTTATATTTAGTTAAAAAGTCCTGTACATCCTTCGATCTCTTATCTACAAAGTCCTTTCTAAATACCAAAGTACCCATAATCAACTTGCCCTTGTCTCCTGATACCTTTTCCCATTCCTTAGTAAGGTCTATAGGAACCTGAAGCTCTTTGTTTTTCATTTTGGTAGTAGTTACAAAAGGCTCTGGCAGCACTGCTATTTGTACTTCCTTTGATGCTACTGCTGCAGCTAAGTCACTGTGCTGCATTTTATACTCAATTTTAACATCTTTATCTGGCTCTAAGCCGTTTTTCTTTAGAATGTAGTTTAAAGTGTATTCCGGTGTACCGCCTTTACCGCTGGAATAAATAGTTTTTCCCTTTAAATCCTTAATATCTTTAATACTATTGCCATTTTCAACTATATAAAGAATTCCTAAAGTATTTACTCCTAATAATTGAATTTTTCCTGAGGTTTTGTTATATAAAATCGGTGCTAGGTTAGACGGTACTGCAGCTCCATCTACATCACCATTTACAATTTTAGAAACTATCTGATCCGGTGAGTCAAATAGGGAAATATCATAAAGATCTTTATTATCTTCCATAAGCTTCACTATACCCATTCCTGTAGGACCCTTTAAAACCGCTATTTTAATTTTTTCTTTTTTCTCCTGTTGAGGAGCTTGTCCTGAATTGCTAGTTTCCTTTGAACAACCTACTGTAAATAATGCTGAAAATACAAGCATTAATGATATAAGTAGGGTTCCTATTCTTCTTTTCATTTTGACACCCCCTGGTTTTTTAGTAGTTATGTTACATTAGTGTTAAGTAATAACTATAATTATAATTATATACCAAAATAATCTTTAAATCTATTGAAAAATGTATATTTATGTAAAATTACATTTTTACAGCGGTTATGTATTAGTGTTTACTGAGCAGCATAGAAACTGTAGGTAGCCCCCAATATTACTGCTAAATCAACTGTGCTTAATTAAAGGGTGTATATGCTTTTCTATTATAAAGGTGGTATACTAAATTAGACAGATTACATTCTCAGAGGTGGTTTAATTTTGATAAACTTGATTCAAAAATTAATAAATAATCTTGGCTACATAATTCTACTGGCCTTTATAGTATCACGGTCAGGAAGCTTTCGAAATATAATTCAAAGGGATAAACTGAAGAACATAGATAGAGTTACTTTGTCCATTATATTTGGCAGCTTTGGTATTCTTGGAACCTATACTGGAATGGATTTACACGGTGCTATAGTTAATAGCAGAATAATTGGTATAATGGCTGGAGGGATTTTATGTGGTCCCTTTGTTGGTATTGGCTCCGGCTTAATTTCTGGTATACATAGACTTTTTATAGACAGGGCGGGAATAACTGCGGTACCCTGCTCTATAAATGCAGTTTTATCCGGACTAATAGCTGCTTATATTTACAAAAAATGTAGAAAGCAAAATAGATGGATTTATGGGATATTTGGGGGAATAGTTGCAGAAACTCTGGAGATGATTTTGATTTTACTTATAACAAGGCCCTTTTCTTCTGCTCTTATGATAGTTGAGAAAATTTATATTCCTATGGCCTTTATTAATGCAATTGGGGTATCTATTTTAATTTCCTTAATTCAAAATCTTTTTGATGAAAAGGAAGAAATCGAAGCTATGCAGGCAAAAATTACTTTAGAGATAGCTAATAAAACTTTGCCTTATTTTAGGGAGATAAATGAGGAATCCTTAGGAAAGATTTGTAATATTATAAAGGATTATGTAGGCGCTGATGCAGTAGCAATTACTAATAAGGAATATATATTATCTCATGTTGGTCTTGGTTCAGATCATCATAAAAAAGGAGGAAAAATCTTAACAGAGGCTACAAAGACGGTTATGAAGTCTGGAGAGATTTTATGGCTAAACAGCTCTGAAGAAATAAACTGTACTTCTGATACCTGCCCTTTTAACTCTGCAATCATAGTGCCTATAAAGGATGAAGATGAAATTACAGGTACTTTAAAAATCTATTACAGAAAAAAAGATGCTATATCCTTCAAGATTAAAAATTTAGCAGAAGGACTTTCTAATATAATATCTAATCAGTTAGAAATCAGCAAAATAAATAAACTAAAGGAAATGGCAAGTAGGGCAGAGTTAAAGGCTCTTCAAGCTCAAATTAATCCCCACTTTTTATTTAATGCTTTAAATACCATTGTATCCTTTATACGAATTAGTCCAGATAGAGCAAGACAATTAATAATAGATTTATCTACTTATTTAAGACATAGTTTAGAAAACATAGAGAGTTTTGTAACCCTTAAGGATGAAATTAAACAGGTTAAAGCTTATATAGAAATTGAAAAGGCTAGGTTTGGTAATAGGCTTAACTTTATATATGATATTGATGACAGTATAAACACAAAGGTTCCTAACCTTATAATCCAGCCTATAGTAGAAAATGCTATAAAACATGGAATATTAGAAGGCAGCGGAAGTGGTACTGTAAAGCTTATGGTAGAGACCTTTGATGAAAACAGAGTAAAAATAACTGTTGAAGATGATGGTGTGGGCATAGCTGAAGAGGTTATTCAGAAGGTATATGAGGGAGATATTAAAAAAAATAAAATTGGACTTTCAAATGTACATAACAGGTTAAAACATATTTATGGAAAAGGTATAGATATTAAAAGATTACAGAAGGGTACTAGAATGAGCTTTTTCGTATACTCTTTAAAGGAGTGATAAAGTGAACTATATAATTGTAAATTTAAATAGGGTACCGGAAATAATTTCTTGGTTTAAATTGCTGTAGCTAATATATAGTGAAGCTGTGCTTATTAGAACCTTAAGTGAAATAGAAAAATACTGAGACAGTAAAAGGGGCCCTATGGGGTGAACACTAGAAAAAAAGTATTTCACCTATAGAGTCTCTTTTACATTACAATGAATGCCTCAGTACTTTTTTATCCTTTGCAGGTTATTAGAAGGGGCGTCTATCTTTTAAAGACAACCTTTCCACCTAATATAGTCATTTGTATTTGAATATCTTTGATTTTATCTTCAGAAACCTGAAAAATGTCCTCAGATAAAACTACCATGTCTGCTAGTTTACCTTCTGTAATAGAGCCTTTAATGTTTTCTTCAAAGGAGGCATAGGCACTTCCAAGGGTGTAGTTATAAAGGGCTTCTTCAACGGTAAGCCTTTGCTCCGGCATCCAGCCTTCCTCTGGGTAACCTTTAAGATCCTTTCTAGTTACTGCACAGTAAATTGAAGGCATAACATCTAGTGGCTCTACAGGGCAGTCAGTGCCAAGTGCAATATGAATTCCTTTTTGCAGCATTGTTTTAAAGGCATAGGAGTTTTCCATTCTGTTCTTTCCAATTCTATCTTCTACCATATGCAAGTCATAATGGATAAAGATTGGCTGAATATGAGCTAGTACATCTAGTTCCTTAAACTTGTTAAGTAAAGTCTCATCAGTTATTTGACAGTGAACTATGCTGTGGCGGTGATTCTTTCTAGGAATAACCTGTAAGGCTTTTTCTATTGCTTCAAAGGTCATATACATTGGTTTATCTCCGATACAGTGAACTGCAACCTGCATGCCTTGTCTGTGAGCTATTCCTATAAGTTCATCCAATTCCTTTTGAGTATAAACTAATATACCAGAGGTAGAAGGGTCATCAGAGTAGGGTGCGCATAAGGCTGCAGTTCTAGCACCTAAAGAGCCGTCAACTAATATTTTAAGAGGTCCTATTTTAAAGAACTCATCACCCTGTCCTGTCATATAGCCTTCCCTTAAAAAGTTTGTTACTTTATCCATAGTTTTTAGAAGGTATTGTTCATATATTCTTAAGGTTAGGTTGTTTTCATCTTTTAATTCCTTATAGGCCTTTATAACCATATCGTAATCTACACCTGGAATGTGGCCAAAGTCATCAGATTGAATAGAGGTTAGGCCTTGGCTGTTAGCATAGGCTGCTGCTTCCTTTATCATCTCTTTTACTTCTTGTAAAGTCGGGCTTGGAATTTTGTTGTTTATAAGAGCAAGAGCCTTTTCTCTAAAAATACCTAAAGGCTCACCCTTTTCATCTACATCAAACTGTCCTCCCTCAATTTGAGGAGTGCCCTTTGTAATACCAGCAAGTTCAAGGGCTTTGCTGTTAACCACTGCTATATGAATGCAGGCTCTAGTTAAAACTATTGGATGCTCCGTAGATATTTTATCCAAATCATATCTTGTAGGAAATCTCTTTTCACTTTGAAAGTAATCGTGGTTCCAGCCCTTTCCTAAGACCCACTTACCTTTCTCTATAGCTTTTTCCTCTATAAAAGTCTTTGTTTTTTGCAGTATATCATCTATAGAGGTACAGTTATTTAGCTCTACCATTTTTAAGCTATTTGCAAAGTTTAGAAGGTGCATATGGCTGTCGTTAAAGCCTGGAACCATTACTTTTCCACCTAAATCTATAACCTCAGTGTTTTCAGTTTTAAGGGATAAAACCTCATTGTTTTTTCCGATTTTAATTATTTTTCCATTTTTAACAGCAACAGCCTCTACAATTTCTTTAGAGCTGTCCATGGTGTGAATTTTTCCATTTGTTATTATTAAGTCCATATTTTAAGACCTCCAGTTTAGAAGTTTTTTATAGTTTAATATCCTTACTAGTCATATAGTATATATTTATCCCTGCAACTAAAGCTGTAATCTTTAATTGCAGGATGGTATAATTTTATGCTTCTATTTTTTTCTTATTAGACTCATTATTCATTCTATTTTTAAACACATAGTACACAGGTACGCCTACTATAGGAACTATAAGTCCTATTAGTGAAGAGCGAGGGTCTGTAATTAAAGTATTTACTAAAATAAATAGAGAAACTAATATTACTAGAATTGGCAATATTGGATATCCCCATACCTTATAAGGTCTTTCCATATCAGGATATTTTTTTCTTAGTACAAATACAGAGCATATAGTAAGAATATAGAATATCCACTGTGAAAATACAACCATTGTTGTTAGCTGCTGGAAAGAACCAGTGAAAATCAATAATATAGATACTACAGCAGAAGCAATTAATGCTGGTACTGGAGTTTTATATTCTGGGTGAATTTTTTCAAACCATTTAAAGAAAATACCGTCCTTTGCCATAGCGTAGTACAAACGTGGAAAAGCAAGTACACAGCCATTACAAGAACCAAATATAGAGAGAAAAGCTCCAATTGTAACTAAAATTCCGCCGGCAGAACCTATAAGTTTCACTGCGGCAGCGGCACCAGGGTTTGCATTTGAAGCTATAACACCAACTGGTAAAACCTTTAAAAGAGCATAGTTAAATAGCATATAAACTGCTGTAACACCAGTTATAGCAATAATCATTGCAAGTGGGAGGTTTTTTCTAGGGTTTTTAATTTCTTCTGCCACTGTATTAAGGTTTGTCCACCCTTCATAAGCCCAAAGGGATGCTATTAAGGCTACAGCAAAGGTTCCTGCAATTCCTGTCCCTGCACCAGGTGATACTGTCATAGGATTATGTTCACCACCAAGAGCAAAGCCTAAAGCAATAATTATTAGTATAGGGATTAGTTTTCCAATCATGAATACATTTTGAATTAAGCTTCCAAATTTGATTCCCAGGCAGTTTATAACTGTTAAAATAATTATAACTGCTACTGCAAAAAGTTTTATAGCCATAGGAGATAGGGGATACAGATTGCTAAAATAGGTTCCAAGACCTACCGCAAGAGCTGCAATAGAGCCGGAAGCACCAATCCAAAAGAAGGTCCAGCCTTGCAGAAAACCAACTAAAGGACCGAAAGCCTCTCTTAAGTAAACGTAGGCTCCTCCAGACCTTGGCATAGCTGCTCCAAGTTCAGCATAGCAAAGTCCTGCAAGTAAACTAACTACTCCTCCTGCCAGCCAAACCAGCATAGCGAAACCGGGAGCATTGTTTGAACGCTGAAGTACAAAGGAGCCTATAAAAAATATTCCAGATCCTATCATAATTCCAGCGATTATGGACACAGCACTGAAAAGTCCCATTTCTCTTTTAAGTTCCGTATCTATTTTTGTAAGTTCTGATATTTTATTATTATTACCCATTATAACATTCCTTTCATACTAAATTTAACTAAAAAGTCATTTTTTCTATAAAAATGGAAACAAAAAAACACCTAACAGGTTGTTAAGTGTGTCTTTTATACATATAAGTATGCATACCTACACCTCCCCCTTAAACCTAGAATGAGATAGCGCTCCATTAGAATAATGGTCAGTTATTCTAATGACAGTCCTGCACCTCTTTGATGCAGACCCAACCTTAAGCTTTAGGTTCTTAAGATTTCGGCGATGGCTCCTTTCTGTATACTTCTCCGGTTTCCAGCCTCCATATACTTACTTTTAGACATCGCGCCTCTACCTCACCTCTTTAGGAGATGAGGCATTATTCATTTTTTTTAATATTAATACAATATGGTTAAAGTTGTCAAGAGCAAATGAAGGAAAATTTCAATTTTTCTTATCATTGTTTCGGTTTTATAGCTATAGTATAATTTAGCTATAAATACAAGAAAGTCCTGTAATCACTTAATTTTTAGGGGAGTGAAGATTAAAATGGGTAACTTTGAAAAAATGACTTCGCGGGAATTGGAAAAAAAGCTTTTAGAACTGAAGGAATACTTAGAGGATGTAGAGGAGGAAAGAATGCATGTGCTAGGACAAACTGGAATACATGTTCCTGGTGCTGCGGTAAGAAAATATGAAGCAGAGATAGAGGAAATAAAAAATAATATTAGGCAAGTAGAGCATTTATTAGGAAAGAAATAAGAGAGAGTAAGGTTTATAGCAAAAGACAGAGGTGACAAGATGAACAAAACCATTGGAATACTAGCACATGTAGATGCAGGTAAAACTACCTTTTCAGAACAGCTGCTTTATCATACAAAAAGTATTAGACAGAGGGGGAGGGTTGATCATAAAAATGCCTTTCTGGATAGCCACCATATAGAGAAGGAAAGAGGAATTACTGTATTTTCAGGGCAGGCAGTAATGACTTACAATGACTCAAATTATTATTTAATAGATACTCCTGGACACGTAGACTTTTCTTCTGAAATGGAAAGAGCCATACAGGTAATGGATTATGCCGTAATAATAATCAGTGCTGTAGAAGGGGTAGAAGGCCATACAGAAACGGTATGGCAACTTCTTAGAGAGCACAATATACCAACCTTTTTCTTTATAAATAAAATAGATAGAGCAGGTGCAGACCTAGAAAAGGTATTGGAAGAAATTCGTGTAAATTTAACGAAGGATATTTGTGATATAACAACTTCCTTTAATGAAGCTAGTATGAGTGAAGAACTAGTAGAATTTATTGCTGAAAGAGATGAAGAGCTTCTTGAAAGATATATGGAGGATAATTTCCACTTTGATCTATGGCTAAACTCCATGAGGACTATGATTAAGGAGAATAAGCTTTTTCCATGCTGCAATGGTTCTGCTCTTCAAGATATAGGCATTGTAAGTTTTCTAGAGAAATTAGATAAATTGACCCTTACAAAGTATTATAAAGAAGGCGATTTTTCAGGAAGAGTGTATAAAATTGGTCATGATGTAAATGGTACGAGGGTGACCTATATAAAGGCTTTAAGTGGAAGGTTGAAGGTAAGAGAGGAACTGTGCTATGGTGATGCAGAAGAAAAAATTTGTGAGAAAATAACTGGTATTAGAGTTTATAATGGAAATAAATTTAACGCTGTGGATGAGGTATATGCTGGAGAAATTTTTGCAGTAACAGGATTATCTAATGCTTCCGCTGGTGATGGCCTAGGAATATTAAGGGAAAAAGCAGTTTATGAAATGGTGCCTACTTTAAAATCTAAAGTGATATTTGATCCTTCTCTAAATATAAAGGAAATTTTACGGTGTTTTAGAATATTGGAAGCAGAAGACCCTTCTTTAAATGTAACCTGGGAAGAAAGTCTTCAAGAGCTCCAAATTAGTGTTATGGGAATTATTCAGCTGCAGATACTAGAGGAGCTGATTAGAGAAAGATTCAATTTAAATGTATCCTTTGGAAGGCCAGAAATTCTTTATAAGGAAACTATAGAATCAGTGGTAAAGGGCTGTGGTCATTTTGAACCCTTAGGTCATTATGCTGAGGTTCATCTTAAATTAGAGCCTGGCGAGAGGAACAGTGGAATAATCTTTGAGAATCTCTGTCACCCAGACCATTTAACAACTGGTAACCAAAATTTAATTGGTCATCACATTTTTGAAAGGGAACATCATGGACTGCTTACTGGTTCGCCGCTAACAGATGTAAAGATTACCTTATTAACAGGAAGAGCTCACAATAAACATACCTCTGGTGGTGATTTTAGAGAAGCTGCTTACAGGGCTCTAAGACAGGGATTGGAAAAAGCAAAAAATGTTTTGTTAGAACCTTATTACAGCTTCAAGATTAAGGTTTCTCTAGACCACATGGGAAGAGTTTTATCTGACCTAGAAAAGGCTAATGGAAACTTTCAGCCCCCTAAGATCATAGGGGATAAGGCTATTTTAACAGGTAAGGTACCAGTAGCCACCTTTATGAATTATAGTACTGAGTTAGCTTCCTTTACAGGTGGAAAGGGCACTTTAAGTTTAGTTTTTGGCGGTTACAGTCACTGCCATAATAAAGAAGAGATTATTGAAAAGATTAACTATAACAAAAATGCAGATCCTGAATATACATCCTCTTCAATTTTCTGTTCTAAAGGGCAAGCTTATGTTGTGAATTGGGATAGGGCAGAGGAGGAGATGCATTGCTTATATTAACAATTGAAGAAGATATTATTTGTTTTGTAGGGATTAAAGAAAGAGGTTATACCACTTTTAAAAAAGGGTATAACCTCCTTTTTTAAGCACCTTCGCTTAAAAATCTATATTGGGATGTATAAAGATTGTAATATAGTCCCTTTAACGCTACCAGTTCGTCATGAGTTCCTGTTTCAACTATTCTACCATCGTCAACCACCATAATTTTATCACAGTCCCTAATAGTGGAAAGCCTATGAGCTATAACGAAGGAGGTCCTTCCTTGAAGCAGCTTTTCAATACCTTTTTGAACAAGCTTTTCCGTTTGTGTATCAATATTGGAAGTAGCTTCATCTAGAATCAATATCCTCGGATTTGCTAGCAGTGCTCTTGCAAAAGAAATAAGCTGTCTCTGTCCAACAGACAATCTGGAGCCTCTTTCGTTAACCTCTGTATCATAGCCCTTTTCTAGACTCATTATGAAGTCATGAGCATTAACGGCTTTGGCGGCAGCAATAACCTCTTCCTCTGTGGCATCAAGCTTACCGTATCTTATATTTTCCTTAATAGTTGTGGAGAATAGGAAGGTGTCCTGAAGCATAATACCCATTTGGCTTCTTAAAGACTCTAGTTCTACATTTTTAACATTTTTTCCATCTATTAAAACCTCTCCGCCTTGTGTGTCATAGAAGCGGCTCACTAGATTTACAATGGTAGTTTTTCCAGAACCAGTTTCTCCAACTAACGCTACTGTTTCACCAGGGTTAACCTTAAAACTTACACTATCCAAAACTGCAGTACCATCCTCGTAGCCAAAGGTAACATTTTTAAATTCTACTTGCCCCTTAATTTTAGCCATTTTTGAGGCAGTAGTTACATCAATAATGTCTGGGTTTACATCCATTATTTCAAATATTCTTTCCGCTGCAGCAAAGTTCATTATTAAGGTATTATAGAAATTACTTATCTCTAAAATTGGTCTCCAGAACATACCTATATACATTGTAAAGGCTATAATGGTACCCATAGTTATACTATTGCTGGTAAATAGTTTGGCGCTGGTCCAGTAAAGTATTACCATACCTAATCCCCAGGATAAATCCACTAGAGGCCAGAATAAGTCATTAAGTTTTACAGCACTTATGAAGGAATTCATCATATCCTTAACTAAGCCTAAGAAGGTTTTTGAAGTTTTTTCTTCATTAGAAAAACCTTGAACTACCTTAATACCTGAGAAGTCCTCGTGGGTATAGGCGTTGAAGGTAGAACGCTTTCTTCTAAAGTCCTGCCATCTTCTTCTGGAGACTATCTGTATAGCAAAGAGGCTTATGCCAAGAACAGGAAGTAGTACCATGGAAGCTAGGGCTAGCTTCACATTTAAATAAAACATCATAGCTCCAGTGCAGATAATAGTTAACAGCTGAGGAATAAAGTTGGTGACACTGTTGTTAAACAAATCTTTAAGAGCGTTAACATCACCTATAACCCTAGCTAGTATTTTACCTACTGGTCTGTTGTCAAAGAATGCAAAGGACAACTTTTGAATATGACTGTAAAGATCCTGTCGTATTTTTAAAAGTATATTGTTAGTAACGGAAGCCATTTTCATAGTGCTGAAATAGGAAGCAGTCATTGATATGAGATTCAATAACAGCATAAATGCACCTATTAATAACAAACCCTTTAAATCATGATTTTTAATATTCTTGTCTATAGCTACTTTAAGGAGGTAAGGGTTTATAAGGTTGACTACCATTACAAATATTAAAAGCAGCGACACAGTAAAGACTTTTAGTTTATAGTCTTTTAAATAAGAAGAAAGTCTTTTGCCTACTTCTATATTAGATAATTTTTTTAATTCTTCATCCTGTTTAACAGTATTTATAGCCATTATCCCACCTCCTTAGCAGAAGCTAAAGTATCAAAATCTTTAAATTGTTCACAGTATATTTCGTAATATTTGCCCTTTTTCAAAAGAAGTTCTTCATGAGTTCCACTTTCTACAATTTGTCCATCTTCCACATAAAATATCTGGTCTGCATTTTTAACTGCTGAAATTCTATGTGCTATTATAAAGGTTGTAGCCTTTTTATGTCTTTCATTTAAATTCTTTAAAAGCTGGTATTCTGTTTCCATATCCAGTGCAGAGGTAGAATCATCAAGAATTAAAATGCTGGAATCTTTTATAAGTGCTCTGGCAATAGAAAGTCTTTGTTTTTGACCACCGGAAAGACCGATACCCCTTTCGCCAATTACTGTGTGGTATTTATCCTCTAGTTCCTGGATAAATTCATCAGCGCAAGCTAATCTACAGCTCTCGCTTATTTCCTCTAAAGAAGCATCTGCCTTGCCAAAACGGATGTTTTCTTCAATACTGTCGGAGAACAGAAAAGTATCTTGAGGAACTACAGCCATTTTGCTTCTTAAGTCTTTAAGAGATATGTCTTTAACGTTGTAGCCATCTATCAGGATTTCACCTTCTGCTGCATCATAGTATCGTCCAATAAGGTTAATAATTGAAGACTTACCGGAGCCTGTAGTTCCCATTATGGCAACAGTGCTGCCTGCCTCAATCTTCATGGTTACATTTTTTAACACATAATCTTCCTTGTATTTAAAGAAAACATTTTTAAATTCTATAGTTCCTTTCATATGAGGAAGCCTTATAGGATCTTCACTATCCCTAATTTGAGGTTGCACATTCATGATATTCAGTATCTTCTTAGCAGAGGCATTAGACTGTGCTATTAAATTAGTAAGCCATCCAAGCATTCTCATAGGCCAAATCAACATCCATATATAGCCGCTGAAGGCTACTAAGGTGCCTATAGACATAGAGTTGTCCATTACAAATACTCCTCCTAGTACTACTAAAAATACCATAGAAATATTAGTTAAGAACTCAATAGGAGGAAAGTAGGTTGCCATTATCTTGTTTTGCTCCATATTAAGGTTATAGTTTTCCTCATTAAGTTTAAGAAACTTTAAAATTTCATGTTTTTCTCTTGCAAAGGCCTTAACCAGTCTAACTCCTGCAATATTTTCTTGAGCAGCGGTGTTAAGGGCTACCCCCTGATCGCTTAATTTTCCATAAGATTCTCCAATTTTCTTTTCAAACTGCAGAGCTAAATAGGCTATAGGAGGCATTCCTACTAGACAGGCAAGGGTAAGCTTCCAGTCTAAGTAAAATAGTATTGCTGAAGCGGTTACAAAGTAAATAATATTTTCAATAAATAATCTTACTCCAAAGGAAACACTTCTCCAGATGTTGTCTACATCCTCACCTATTCTGGACATAAGCTCTCCTGTATTCATGTTATCGAAATAACTAAAGGGTAGACTTTGAATATGGTTAAATAAATCTTTTTTTATATCAATACTAACCTTTGTTGACAGTACATCAAATAGGTATTCTTTAGCGTAACCCAGTACGGCTCTGCTAAGGGTAACTGCAATAAAGCCCCAGAGTATTGGCCATAGTAAACTTTGCTCTCCTCCTATAAAAACCCTATCTGTTACTAATTTTTGTAAATAAGGATTCAGCATATCTATAAATATTGCTGCTGTCATAGCTATAGAAGGTATTGCAAGCATTAGCTTATGCTTCCATACATATTTAAAGGTCTCTTTCATTATTAGTATCCCCCTTCCCTAAGGCAACTTTTTACAATTAAAAAATCATGGATGTACCATGATTTTAGCATTATTAATTAATGATATAATATTCTTCTATTAATTATATGTAAAAGGTCGCAGAATTAACTACATTAAGCTTACAGTCTTTTATAATAGATGTCAATAAGTTACTTTTTGGTTTCCAAGTTAAGATTATAGTTAGCTACAAGAGAAGGTTTATAATGTGTTTTTAAACCCTTTTCCTTGAACCTCTGATGCATCAGAAATAGTTAAGAAGGCTTTCTCATCTAAGGCAGTAACTATTTGTTTCAGTTTTGGCAATTGAGAGAAGGGTACTATGCAATATAGTATTTTTTTATGTTCTTTAGTATAAGCACCTTCTCCATAAAAATATGTAACCCCTCTATGGAGACTTTCTAATATAGCATCCGCAATTTCCTCCTGTTTCTCAGTAATAATAAAAACGGATTTACTTTTATTAAAACCTCTTACCATGTTATCAACTACAAAAGAAGTTGTGTACATTGCTATTAGTGTATATAAAGCGTTAGATAGCCCAAATATAAAGGCACTTATAGAGACTATTACTAAATTAATAAGGAAAGATATTTTTCCTATGTTAAAGTTAGAATGTTTTTTTCTAATTAACATAGTTACTATATCAAAACCTCCTGTAGAACCATTATGAACAAACACTAATCCAAAACCAATTCCATTAATTACTCCTCCGTATAAGCAGTAAAGTAAGTTGTCATCAATATTTAACATATTAGAAGTTGGGTGAGTTATTATCAATGAAAGAGATAGAGATAGAGTGCCTACCAGGGAGTACAAAGTAAATCTTTTGCTTAGTTTTATAAAGCTTAAGATAAATAAGGGAATGTTCATTAGGAGAATAACATATCCTACTTGAATTTTGAACAAGTAGTGAAAAATTAACGCTATTCCGGTGACGCCTCCACTTAAGAGTTTGGCATGAATAATAAACATATTTATTCCTATTGAGCTTATAATTGTACCTATTATTATAAAAAACAAGTCAGTTACTTTGTATTTAAAAACAAACCTTTCACCCATATTATAGTCTCCTTTATATGTAAGGGTTTAATCTATTATATTATGTTACAACTTTACTAAAATTATATATGATTTTTAAGAGTAATGATTATGAGCATTTTATCAAATAGCAATTTATAATAGGGAGAATTTTTATGATTTTAATTATTAATAATTATTTAAATGCTTTTTATGCTTTGTTACAATCAAGATGGTTTATTAATTAATAATACAGGCAACTATGTTTTACATAAGAGATCAATAAAAAAGCAAATGGGGGAATTATTATGAAGAAGAAGGGTTTGATTTTGCTTATAACTATGGTACTATCGGTAGGCGTTTTTGCAGGTTGTTCATCAAGTAGTGGACAACAAACAGTTCAAACATCCACAACTACAAAAAAAGCAGGTACAGCAGTAGATGGTAATGAGGTGAATATTGAAAAGGCAGCAATAAGACTTGTAAAAACCTCAGAAGAAGGCAAGTACGCAATTGTAGGTACAGAAGAGTTAAAAGGATGGATTGATAGCAAGAAGGAAATGACTATTATTGATACAATGCCTGTCTCTAATTTTAAAGGAGGGCATATTCCTGGAGCTGTTAACGCAGAATTGCCGAAGACGGGAATAAAGGATGTAACACCGGAACAAAAGGAAGCCTTTGTTAAACTATTACCAAGTGATAAGAATAAAGCAATTGTTGTATACTGTGGGTTTGTTTCCTGTGAAAGAAGTGATGTAGGAGCTAAAATAGCTAAGGAGTTAGGTTATAAAAATGTATACAGATATCCAGGTGGAATAGTTGGCTGGAGAGACGCAAAATATTCAGAGGAAAAATAACTTTTAATAATTAAATTATATCTACATAAATCAATAGGAAGACAGGGTAACTTAGGCACTGATTACTCTGTCTCCCTATTGATTTATACAAATGTGCTATGATGTCTCAGTATAAATATCTGAAAACTCTACGGGAACTCTTTCAACTCTAGTTAGGGTTTTTATGTTATCTATAGGGCCGTTCTCATCTATCAGTTTTACAGGTAACTCAAATATAAATTGGCTTCCTTTTTCTAGCTGACTTTTTACATAAATTTTACCTTCGTGAAGCTCCACTAAGTGTTTAACCAAGGATAGTCCAATGCCTGAACCCTCAGTCTTTCTACTTAGAGAACTATCTACTTGACCATATCTATCAAATATCATTTGGAGTTTATCTTCAGGTATACCTATTCCAGAATCTTTAACTGAAACTATAATTTTTTCTTTTCTATCCAGGATATTTACTTCTATGATTCCTCCCTGAGGGCTAAATTTAATTGCATTGGAAAGTAGATTTAGCATAATTCTTTCCATCATATCAGAATCGAAAGCCATTATCTTTTCTTCTATTTCGGTATCAAATATAATATCAATATTGCTTAAATTAGTATACTCAACCACAGATAATGTTATATCCTCAATAACCTTAATGATGTTATTATTTTCTAGCTTGATTTTAATGTAATTAGACTCTGCTTTATTAATATCTATTAAGTTATTAATAAGTCTCAACAGTCTATAGCTGTTTTGTTTTTGCATTTTTATGTACTTATAGTATAATTTATTGAAAATTTCATTGGAAGGTTCTAACTTTTCAAGAAGCTGAATACAGCCTAATATAATATTTAAAGGTGTTCTTAGTTCATGAGACATAGTTGAGAAAAACTGTGCTTTTAGGTTGTTATATTCCTCTACTTCCTTGGCCCGCTTATGTAAACACTCCGCCATTGTGTTAAAGGCTTCACCGACTTCTCCTAATTCATCTTTTTCTAATCCGCTTACATTAACGTTTAGATTACCCTTTATTATTTCATTAGCAGAATCCCTTAATTTTCTTATCCTTTTAATAAAGTTATTACAGAAAGCAATTGCTATAATAAATGAAATTATATATATACATATAAATATTATAAGATTATTTTTTACTAGTGCTCTTTCTTTTGATAACAGCTCTGGTACAGAACTACTTACAAAACAGCTCCATCCTATTTCTTTAATAGGGTAACCTATTGCCATTCTTTCTAAATCATCAAAGCCATGGTACATGGAGTAAGTCCTAATAATTTCGCCCTTTAGAGCTTTTCTAGAGGGAGAGTCTTCTGGAACTACTCTTTGGGAAAAGGGAGTATTCTTGCCATCGCTACGATACACAATCCTGGCATTACTATCAACAATGCCAAAAGTGCTTTCCTTTGCTAGTCTATGTGAAGGAAAAATTTTATCTAATTTATTAATGTCTAGTCCAGTAACAACAATACCCATTAGCTGGTTATTAACTCTAATGGCTCTTACAACATGTAATATTATTTTTTTGTTATCATAACTAGGAGTTATATTACATATTATTTCATCTCTGCCCTTTGATATTTTATCTGTGTAATCACTATCTAAAATGCTTTTTCCTTTTAATTGATCGTTAGTTGTTGCAATAACCTTTCCAGAAGGACTTAGCCAAGAATATCCGATATTTGTTTCATCCTCTTGGAGAATTTTTTTTAGATAGGAGCTAATATCCTTTTCATTCCAATGAGGGTTTGAAGTTATGGCTGCTCCTATAGCATATTGGCTTGTCCATGTCTTATTAAGAAAGACCAGAAAAGAATTTCTTATAGCTTCAGCAAAATCCTGGCTAGCTACTAACTCAGCTTCAATTCTGTTACGATAGTTACTTTGAATTTTTACAAATTCTAAAATTGATAAAGGAATTAATGTAATGAAGATTAAAATTAGTATTTTTGCTCTAATAGATTTTTCCACCTTGTTCACTCCTAACAAATGTGACTACATGTGAATGAAAATATTACTGAATTTTCCAATAGTTACATCGTACCAGAAATTACATATTTATTCAATATATGCTACTATTTTTAGGTTTAAAGTAAAGGTTAGAAGTTATTTGATAACAAAAATATACATGAAAAACTTACTTTTAAATGAAGAAAATATTCTATCTGTCAAGCTTAAATTTACAAAAATTCTATGATATAATCTTTTACTGATGAATAGGTAAAGATTAATATTAAGGAGATAAGTTAAGCTAATGAGAAATAATAATAGTAAAGAAAAAAAGCAGGAGCAAGTTGGTAGAAAGTGGTGTCAATTGAAACAAAAAGAACAAATATGGATATCTAGCTTACTTAGAGATAGCTATATTAAATTTGTGCTAGAAAGAGAAAGAAAGCCTAGCAAATCAGAAAAAGAATTTATTGTTGCATGTGCTTATCTAGACATTGAAGACAGAGGCATAGGAATAACTGTTAACGAGGTTAGGAAATACTTTGAAAGTAAGATTGAGAAGTATAATAACTCAATTATCAAGGCAGGCCTTGAGCCTTATAACTGGAAGTAGGTTAGTGGAGCCTTTGCAGTTGAAAAACTATTGTTTTCTACGAATAGTTGAATAATTTTTAATAAGCATTATAATTGTTAGAGGAAGGGGTTGAATAAGATTGAATGGCAATAAAGATAAGGAAGAAAAGAAGGTTGTTTTAGCATATTTAGCTGTATGTATTTTTTGGGGTTCTACATACCTAGCAATTCGTATAGGAGTAAGCGAGTTGCCTGCTACAATTTTTGCAGGTGTAAGATTTTTAGTAGCTGGGTCAATTATGTTAGCTTTTGCTAAGCTAAAAGGGTTAGAGTTTCCAAAGAAGACAGTGGATATAAAAAGGATAGCAATAGTAGGAATGTTTCTATTACTAGGTGGAAATGGTCTAGTAGTTTGGGGAGAGAAATGGGTAAGTTCTGGCATGACTTCTCTTATTGTGGCTACAGGCCCACTTTATACAGCTATAATAGAGACATTTTTTACGAGAAGTAAGTCAATGAATATTAAAGGATGGTGCGGTATTTTAATGGGATTTGTAGGAGTTGGATTACTTGTGCTACCAAACTTAAGTACAGGTGCAACTAGTGCAAAGGGAGTAATTTTTGTAATGTTAAGTGCAATTCTATGGTCTAGTGGTTCTATTTATTCAAAAAGTTTTAAGGCTTCTGGGTCAGTAGTAACTCATATAGGTATTCAAATGTTATCAGGCGGTATAGGGCTTTCAATTATAGGAACATTTCTTGGAGAACTGTCTAAAATTCATTTAACAGGTAGAGGCGTAGGAGCACTTTTATATTTAGTTTTATTTGGCTCTATAGTAGGTTACAGCTGTTATATCTATATACTACAAAAATGGCCAGCATCTAAAGCAAGCACTTATGCTTACGTTAATCCTGTTGTTGCAGTGCTTTTAGGGGCAGTTATTTTGAAAGAGGCTGTATCTATAACTATATTAGTATCAACTGTTGTTATTCTAGTTGGAGTATTTTTAGTTCAGACTTCTGGAGCCGCTGAAGTTAGCCAACAAGAGAAGGTAAATGGGGAGAGCATTGCGGAATAGTAGATTGATGAATTTAGAGAAAAATTAATATAAGAAACTTGAATAGATTTAGAACTAGCTAAATACCTATTTTTTATGATACTAGGGAGAAATTTTTGGATGATCTATAAACGTAATAGAGTGTTATATGGATTTATGACAATGGTTGTAGTTTTTTTAGGACTATACTCAAGACGAATGAAAAGTTTTATACCGGAATTTTTAAATATATACTTAGGGGATATCCTCTGGGCATTAGTGATTTTTATTGCTTTTGCTTTCATCCTAAGAGCTAAGACAACAAAGACAGTTGCAGTAATGGCAATATCTTTTTGTTACCTTATTGAATTAAGCCAATTATATCATGCAAACTGGATAGACAATATCAGAAAGACAACGTTAGGCGGATTAGTATTGGGATATGGATTTTTATGGAGTGACTTGATAGCCTATGCTGTAGGAGTTGGAATAGGTATGATTATAGAATTAGTATATTTAGCTATGGTAAGGGGTGTCACAAGGTAGAAAGTATTTTCTACCTTATGACATCCTTTTCTATATTTTTAATTAACCAAATAACAACTGAGATAACTAAGAAAATGTTATAGATGAATTTCAAACTATTGGCAAAGTTAAGGGGAAAATAGAACTAACATTAGTTGTAATATAAATAAACTGAATCAGGTGTATCAATAGAATCATTACAAAGATATTAGAAGTAAAAAGGAGTATACGTTATTTAACTTATTCTTAAAGTATAAATCTATTATATTAAATAGTATTAAAGATGGTAAGATAGTCTTCGTCGCTTGATGGGTAACAAAATAAATAGGCGGCTAGTCAATAGTAAAATCTTTCAACAAGAATTAAAGATAAAAAACATTTAAAATATTGTTGACAAGAGCAAACAAAGATGATAAGATGTACAAGCAGTCGAGATAAGACGAAATGATCCTTGAAAATTAAACAGAGTAAGGTAAGTAAAACTTATCTATAATATAAACCAGCAATTCTTTAATGAGTCTTCTCAATG